>NZ_JBFTPW010000002.1:0-268896 GCF_056398685.1 Arthrobacter sp. 01T428
AAACCTCGGCAGTGGAACGGGCCTTCTGCCGACTCCTTCCGACGTCGGTGGCGTCCGATTCCCTGGAGCGGGCCCGACGGTGGCCACTTAGTGGCCCATTTGGGATCAGGCCTGTCCTCGTAGCTTCAACACGCTGGAGTTGACAGGGAATGCCAAGGATGACGTCGTAGAGGACGTGGACGAGGAACAGTACCGCGCTGACGCCTCAGTGCTCGACGGAGTACGGCTCGCAGGCAACGGGAGCATCGCTTCGAGGCTCTGGACCAAGCCCGCGTTGTCCATCATCGGCATCGACGCACCCGCCGTCGACGTCGCATCCAACACGCTGCTCCCCGCCGCGCGGGCAAAGTTCAGCCTGCGCCTGGCTCCTGGGCAGGATCCCGATGCCGCCATGGACGCAGTCGGCAGGCACCTGGAGGCGAACGCGCCCTTCGGTGCGAAGGTGACATTTGTGCCGGGGGAGCGGGGCAACGCCTTCTCCACCGATACAACGTCAGCTGCAGCCCGGATCGCGATGTGGGCACTCGGTGAAGCATGGGGCGTGCCCGCCGTTGAAATGGGGATCGGTGGATCCATACCGTTCATCGCGGATCTGACGGAAACCTATCCGGATGTCCAGATCCTGGTGACTGGTGTCGAGGACCCCGACTCACGGGCCCACAGCGCGAACGAATCGCTCCACATCGGCGATTTCCGCAACGCTGTGCTCGCTGAGGCGCTGATGCTCGCCCGGTTGAACACGGAAGGCCTCTGAGCCCGCGCCTGCATCGACCGGGAACAACGTAAGGGTCCGGCCGGTTACGTTAGGAGTTATAGCTATGCGTCGGCTCGACGTAGCATGTAGCTATAGCCCGCACGTATTTGGGTAAGGGCAGGCCGCGCGAAGGCGCAGCCGCCAAGAGCTTCATAAGAAGGTAGGCCAATGAGCACTGCAACCAACGAAAACAGCACCGGAGCGCAGCTCGCGGGCGGCGAGCTTCCTGAGCACGAGGTCAAGTTGACCGATGTCGCCGCGGGTAAAGTCCGGAGCCTTCTCGAACAAGAAGGCCGCACGGACTTGCGGCTCCGCGTCGCTGTTCAGCCGGGCGGCTGCTCGGGCCTGATCTACCAGCTCTACTTCGACGAGCGCCTGCTCGACGGCGATGCCGTCCGCGATTACGACGGCGTCGAAGTGGTTGTCGACAAGATGAGCGTGCCTTACTTGAGCGGTGCCAGCATCGACTTCGAGGACACGATCTCGAAGCAGGGCTTCACCATCGACAACCCCAACGCCGGCGGGTCTTGCGCCTGCGGCGATTCGTTCCACTAACCCGGGCATTCGCAGGCTGTTGGCCCAGTTCAGGAACGGGTTGAACCCGGTCCGACGCACTGGGCCAGCATGTCGGCGAAAACCGCTCGGTAGCGGTAAGCTCTACATCGGGTAGTAAAACTTTAGTGTGCCCGGTGGGCTTCCGGCCGGCCGGGCTGCAGCAACAAGAGGAAGGGCCGTCTGTGAGTTCGCAGAACCGAACCGGCAGCCGACGCATAAAGATCACCTCGATCACTGGCTTGGCACTAGCCGGCGCGTTGGTTTTGACCGGATGTTCACCAGAGGTAGAAAAAGGCTGGTTGCCCACGGAACGTGGAACCACCAGCAACACCGATCGGATCATGGACCTCTGGGTCAACTCATGGATCGCCGCCCTCGCCGTCGGCATTATTACTTGGGGCCTGCTGGTCTGGTGCATCATCGCCTACCGCCGCCGCAAGGGCACCACGGGTTTCCCGAAGCAGCTTAGCTACAACCTCCCTCTGGAGGTCTTTTATTTGACCATTCCGCTGTTCATGGTGCTGGTGTTCTTCTACTTCACCGACCAGGACCAGCGTGCAATCGATGACCGCTCCCAGGCGGCCGACGTCACGATTGACGTGCGCGGCAAGCAGTGGGCTTGGGACTTCAACTACGTGAAGGGCCCGGTCATCACCGAAGACCTTCACGAGGCCGGCGTCCAGGCGCACCTCACGGGCAACAACGTGGACAAGGACAAGCTCCCCACCTTGTACCTGCCGGTCAACAAGTCCGTTGACCTTGAATTGAACTCCCGCGACGTCATTCACTCTTTCTGGGTACCCGCCTTCCTTCAGAAGCGCGACATGATCCCGGGCAAGACCAACTACATCAGGTTGACCCCCACCAAGGAGGGCACCTATGACGGCAAGTGCGCCGAACTTTGCGGTGAATACCACTCAGAGATGCTGTTCCGCGTGAAGGTCGTTTCCGAGGCTGAGTTCCAGGCTCACATGGACCAGCTTCGCCAGAGCGGCAACACCGGTCTTCTCGATTCGAAGTACGACCGCAACCCGAACCTGAACGCAAAGAATTAAGGGAAGCGACGTGGCTACTTACACTCAATCCGCCGGAGTCCTTGACGCTCCGGTAGTACCGAAGTCCAAGGGACGCATCGTCGTCAACTGGATCACCTCCACTGACCACAAGACCATCGGGTACATGTACCTGATCGCGTCCTTTGTGTTCTTCTGCCTGGGTGGCGTCATGGCGCTGCTGATCCGTGCCGAGCTCTTCGAGCCCGGCATGCAGATCCTGCAGACCAAGGAACAGTACAACCAGCTCTTCACGATGCACGGCACCGTGATGCTGCTGATGTTTGCGACGCCGCTGTTCGCAGGCTTCGCAAACGTCATCATGCCGCTTCAGATCGGCGCCCCCGATGTCGCCTTCCCGCGACTGAACGCGCTGGCTTTCTGGTTCTTCCTGTTCGGCTCCACCATCGCGGTGTCCGGCTTCATCACCCCGCAAGGTGCCGCCTCGTTCGGCTGGTTCGCCTACGCGCCTTTGTCGGACACGACGTTCACCCCGGGCGTGGGCGGAGACCTTTGGGTCTTCGGCCTGGCATTGTCAGGTTTCGGAACCATCCTGGGTGCCGTGAACTTCATTACCACCATCATCTGCATGCGCGCTCCCGGCATGACGATGTGGCGCATGCCGATCTTCACCTGGAACACCCTTGTGACGGCAATCCTGGTTCTCATGGCCTTCCCGCCGCTCGCCGCCGCGCTCTTCGCGCTCGGTGCCGACCGCCGCTTCGGCGCCCACATCTTCGACCCGGAGAACGGCGGAGCTGTCTTGTGGCAGCACCTGTTCTGGTTCTTCGGCCACCCGGAGGTTTACATCATTGCGCTGCCGTTCTTCGGCATCGTGTCCGAGATCTTCCCGGTGTTCAGTCGCAAACCGATCTTCGGTTACAAGGGCCTGGTCTACGCGACCATCGCCATTGCCGCCCTGTCGGTTACCGTTTGGGCCCACCACATGTACGTCACCGGATCGGTGCTGCTGCCGTTCTTCTCCTTCATGACGATGCTGATCGCGGTACCCACCGGCGTGAAGTTCTTCAACTGGATCGGAACACTGTGGCAAGGCTCGATCACCTTCGAGACCCCCATGCTCTGGAGCATCGGCTTCCTGGTCACCTTCCTCTTCGGTGGCCTGACCGGCATCATCCTGGCCTCCCCGCCGCTTGACTTCCACGTCTCGGACTCCTACTTCGTCGTAGCGCACTTCCACTACGTCGTCTTCGGAACCGTCGTGTTCGCCATGTTCGCAGGCTTCTACTTCTGGTGGCCCAAGTGGACCGGCAAGATGCTCAACGAACGCCTCGGCAAGATCCACTTCTGGCTCCTCTTCCTGGGCTTCCACGGCACGTTCCTGATCCAGCATTGGCTCGGCGTCGAGGGCATGCCCCGCCGCTACGCGGACTACATGCCGCAGGACGGCTTCACCTGGATGAACCAGTTCTCCACCATTTCGTCCTTCGTGCTTGGCGCCTCGCTCCTGCCGTTCTTCTGGAACGTCTACATCACGTGGCGCAGCAACAAGAAGGTAGAAGTTGACGATCCCTGGGGCTTCGGCGCTTCGCTCGAGTGGGCCACATCCTGCCCGCCGCCGCGGCACAACTTCACCTCGTTGCCCCGTATTCGTTCCGAACGTCCTGCTTTGGACCTCCACCACCCGGAACTCGCCCAGCACCACACTGCACAGAGCCCCGAGCCGGCAGCAAAGGTACTCGGCAACGCTGATCAGAAGGACGCCAAGTGAAAATCGAATCATGGATCTTCGGAGCCGGGACCTTCTTCTTCGTCCCCGTCGCGGTGGCCTACGGCTTCCTGACCCACTGGTCCGAGTGGGTCGGAACCCTCGGCATTCTCCTGGTCGGTGGCCTGGCAGGCATGATCGGCGGCTACCTCGGTTTCACAGGCAAGCGAGTGGGCATGCGCCCGGAAGACCGTCCGGACGCTGAGATCCACGAGGGCGCCGGCGAGCAGGGACACTTCAGCCCCTGGAGCTGGTGGCCGTTGGTCCTCGGCCTGGCCTGTGCCGGTGGCTTCCTTGGCCTTGCCGTAGGTTTCTGGATCACGTTTGTCGCCGCTGGCCTGGCCCTCGTGGCCTTGGTCGGTTGGGTCTTCGAATACAGCCGTGGAGACCACGCGCACTAGAAGCACTTGAACAACGACGGCGGGCCCCACCATTTGGTGGGGCCCGCCGTCGTTGTATCTGGATGTCACAATGGAGTGCGTCGTAGGCGCGCTGTCCCGCTCATTGCCCTTCTACGGCCTCCAGGACGGCCGAAAGAGCGGCCAAGGCATCGTTGACCTCATTGAGCGTGCGGCCGGCTTGCAGCGCTTCTCGGGAGACGGACAGAACCACTTCGCACCCATGGCCGAAATCCTCGGTCATGACCTCGAGCAAAGACCGGGCATCCACCGCTTGCTGCCCGGGCTTACGGATCGTCACCGGAAGGCCCGTGGCCGTCACAGCCCGCACGAACACGGCGGCAGCCCGTGCATGGAGGCCGATCTCTGCGGCGACGATGGCTTTGTGCTCGGGCAAACCGGCTCCTTTGACTCGGACGGCCAGATGCCGACTGCGATTTTGATCCCTACAAGCGTAGCGCCGCCACACGGCGCCCGCGTTTACAGTGCCGAGCTGGTCTAGACCTGCCGGTGGATTGGCCTACGCTTATTTCATGACAGATTTCGTGGCCGGGGGCCGCTGTGCCCGCTGAGGCATCCCGCATCGCGGGGGAGATCGACCGCAAGAGCGGCACTCCCATCTACGTTCAGTTGCGCGAGATCCTGCGCAGCTATATCTCGGCGTCGTGCAAACCCGGTGCGGCGTTGCCTTCGGAGCGGGACCTTTCCGAACGGTTCGGACTTGCCCGCATGACGGTGCGGCAGGCCATCGACGCCCTGGTCGGCGAGGAAGTTATTGAACGCGTGGTTGGATTGGGAACCTTCGTCCGCAAACCGAAGCTGGACCTCCAGGTGAAGCTCACGTCCTACAGCGAGGAAATGCAACGCCGCGGCATGGTTCCGGCAGCGAAGGTCCTGAGCTTTGAACAGATCGCAGCCAGCGCCTTCCTGGCGAGGGAACTCCAGCTGGAGGAAGGTACGCCGTTGGTCCGCTTCCGCCGGCTCCTCCTCGCGGACAACGAACCCATGAGCGTGGATGAGAACTTCATCCCGGCCCATCGCGTGCCAGGCCTCCTGGACGATGCGCCCCCCACTTCGCTATACAACGTGCTGAGTGAGAAATACGGGTTGGTGATGGAGTGGGGAGAGGACATGATCGAAGCGACGGCAGCTTCACCATCAACGGCGCGGCTGTTGAACGTAGACGTCGGTACTCCGTTGCTCAAGATTCAGCGCCACGCCTTCGTTGCCCGTGCCATGGTGGACTACTCCGTGTCCTACTACCGTGCCGACCGGTACAAGTTGTGGGTCCCGTTGCAGCGGCCGGGCGTCCGGTCCACCCGAAGCCAATCCACGGGGTACCGTACCCACTAGCTCAAAGCCCGGGAACCGGCCGCTTGAGCCCGCAAACGAAAGAAGGCCCCGTCCACATGGACGGGGCCTTCTTTGTGCTATCTGCGGGAGCTAGTGGCTAAGGCTCTTGTGCTCTTCGGCGGACTCGATGGCCTCATGGTGGCCGTGTCCGTGAGCGGCTTCAAGCTCGGCCGGGGTTGCCGGGGCAACACGGTCTTCGAAGAACCACTTGGACAACGCCGCGCGGCGCTTCTCCTTCGGGGTGACCACGCCGTGCTCGTTCGGTTCGGCCGGCAATGGGGAAGGCGACTCGAAGCCCACAAGCTTGTAGTGCTTGTAGTCGTCCAGCGGTGCGTGTACTTCGATGAACTCACCATGCGGCAGGCGCACGATGCGGCCCGTTTCCCGGCCGTGCAGGGCAATCTCGCGGTCCTTGCGCTGCAGCGCAAGCGCCACACGCTTCGTGACCATGAACGCAATGATCGGGCCGATGAAGAACAGCGTGCGCAGCCAGTACGTGACGTCGTTCAGGGCAACGTGGAAGTGCGTTGCGATGAGGTCCGAGCCGGCAGCGGCCCACATGACGCAGTACCAGGTGAAGCCTGCGACGCCAATGGCAGTGCGGGTAGGAGCGTTACGCGGACGGTCCAGAACGTGGTGCTCGCGGTTGTCCTTGGTGATCCAGCGTTCGATCCACGGGTACATGAACAGCACCGTGAAAATGATGCCGGCAGGAACCAACGCGGGCAGCAGCACATTCAGCGTCAGCACGTGGCCGAAGATGATGTATTCGAAGTGGAAGTCGTTGACCACACCAGGCATGAGTCGCAGGGCACCATCGACGAAGCCGATGTACCAGTCAGGCTGGGTACCTGCAGACACGGGGGAGGGGTCGTACGGCCCGTAGTTCCAGATCGGGTTGATGGTGAACATCGCAGCCATGAGCGCGACGACACCGAACACGATGAAGAAGAAGCCGCCGGCCTTGGCAGCGTAAACCGGTCCGAGAGGGTAACCAACGACGTTGCCGTCGTTGCGGCCCGGGCCGGGGTACTGGGTGTGCTTGTGCACAACCACCATGAACAGGTGGATGACGATCATCAGCAGGATCATGGCTGGCACGAGGAGGATGTGCAGCACGTACAGGCGGCCGATGATGGCCGTACCCGGGAACTCGCCTCCGAAGAGGAAGAACGAGATGTACGTTCCGATTACCGGGATGGACTTGATGACACCGTCGATGATTCGCAGGCCGTTACCGGAGAGCAGGTCATCGGGAAGAGAGTATCCGGTGAAGCCTTCAGCCATGGCCAGGATGAGCAGGACGCCGCCCACTACCCAGTTCATTTCACGCGGCTTGCGGAAAGCGCCCGTGAAGAAAACGCGCAGCATGTGTACACCAAGCGATGCCACGAACAGCAAAGCCGCCCAGTGGTGGACCTGGCGGAAGAACAAGCCACCGCGAATGTCGAAGGAAATGTTCAGCGACGAGTTGTACGCGACGGACATTTCGACATTCGTCAGAGGGGTGTACGAACCCGAGTAATGGGTCTCTGCCATGGACGGGTCGAAGAAGAAGGTCAGGAAGGTACCCGACATCAGGAGAATGACGAAGGAATACAGCGCCACCTCACCGAACATGAAGGACCAGTGGTCGGGGAAGACCTTCCGGCCGAATTCACGCAGGATTCCGGATCCGCCGACGCGCTCGTCAACGAAGTCCGTGATCCGGCCAACCTTGGTTTTGGGTACGAAGGGGACTTCAGCTGTTGATGAGGCGCTCATGCTCGTCACGCTCCCAGTAACTCGGTCCTACAGGTTCTTTGAAATCGCTCGTGGCTACGAGGTAGCCTTCAGCGTCAACCGCGATGGGCAGCTGGGGGAGCGGACGGCTGGCGGGGCCGAAGATAACCTTGCATTCCTTGGTGAGGTCGAAGGTTGACTGGTGGCACGGGCACAGCAGGTGGTGCGTTTGCTGCTCATAAAGGGCAACGGGGCAACCAACGTGGGTGCAGATCTTGGAGTAGGCAACGATTCCGTTGTAGCTCCAGGTTTCGCGTCCCTTGGAGATCGTCAAGTCGTCCGGGTTGAGGCGCATGAGCAAAACGACGGCCTTGGCCTTCGCGTTGAGCTTGCCCTCCTGGAGTTCGTTGAGGCCCTCCGGGATCACGTGGAATGCGGAACCGATGGTCACGTCCGATGCCTTGATCGGAGTTCCGTCGGGGTCGCGGGTGAGGCGCTTGAGCTTGCCGTCCTGGGGAGCCCACATGGTGTGCGCGAGCGTGTTGTCCGGGCGGGGACCCAGGTCACCGAACACTGCCAAGGCAGGGAGGGGCGCCAGTGCCACGGCACCCAGAAGGGTGTTGCGGATCAGCGGGCGACGCTTGATGCCGGTTTCCTCGACGATGTCCTCGACGATTCGCACGGCTGCCTGCCGGTCATCCTCGGTGCGGATGGCGTGGCGCTCTTCCGAAACCTCGTGGTCCGGCATGAGGGCCTTGGCCCAGTGCACGATGCCGGTGCCGATGCCCAGCATCGCAAATGCGGTGCCAAGGCCGAGCAACAGGTTTTGGGTGCGGATTGTTGCGATCGTGGAGTCTTGCCCAAGATCAATGGCAAAGTACGACACCAGGAAGATCACCGTGCCGATGACGGAGATGCCAAACAGTATGGCCACCTGTCGCTCGGCTCGCTTAGCGGCTCTCGGGTCCGTGTCAGCCAGGCGCAAACGGTGCGGAGGAAGCCCAGGATCCTGGAACTTCTCCACAACATTCTGACCAGCCGTAGCTACGGTGCCCGAGTGGTTCGGACTGCCGTCACTATGGTTGCCCATAATTCGCCTCATCCTTCTCTCGTTGTCCCGGCCGTAACCGGGTTAATGTTCAATTCAAAACTGCTGTGGGGACAGCAGAAGTTCTTTAGTGCGCTGGCCTAGGACGTACGCGACGTCAGCCAGATGGTGAAGGCGATGATGACGCCGAGGCCTGCAACCCAGACGAAGAGACCTTCGGATACCGGACCCAATCCTCCGAGATCGTTTCCACCAGGCGAGCCGTTGGTTTCGATCTTCTTCAGGAAGGTGATGATGTCGCGCTTGCCTTCAGGAGAGATGTTGGCGTCGTTGAAGACGGGCATGTTCTGCGGACCAGTGGCCATGGCTTCATAGATGTGCTGGCCGGAGACGCCAGCCAGTGCCGGAGCGAACTTTCCACGGGTCAAAGCACCGCCGGCGGCTGCGGCGTTGTGGCACATCGCGCAGTTCACGCGGAAGAGTTCGCCACCCTTGGCGGCATCTCCCTTTTCGTCGAGCAGCGATGCGTCGGGAATTGACGGGCCAGCGCCGAGCGAAGCGACGTAGGCCGCAAGCTGCTGGGTCTGCTGGTCGTTGAACTGCCGCGGCTTTTCCTGGGCCTGGGGTCCGTTCATCTGCATGGGCATACGGCCGGTGCCAACCTGGAAGTCAACCGCAGCAGCACCCACGCCGACCAGCGAGGGGCCGTCCTTGGTTCCGCTGGCGCCCATGCCGTGGCAGGTGGCGCAGTTGGCGGCGAAAAGCTTGCCGCCCTCCTGGGCGTCGCTTGCGCTGAAGGTAGTGGTATCTGCCTTCGCCTGGTTGACCGTTGTGGCAACGGCGTAGAGCCCACCAGTGACGAGGAGTCCCATCAGCAGCAGCGCAATGGCTGCCAGTGGATGACGTCGCTTCTGCGAGAGTGCCTTCACGTGGTGGTTCCTTTATTCGATCCTGCGTCGGCTCCAAGAGCCGCTTCTTTAAAATTCATCCTCTTGTGGAACAAGAGTGGGTGCCGGGCTACTTCAGTACGTAGATGACCAGGAAGAGGCCGATCCACACAACATCCACGAAGTGCCAATAGTACGAGGTGACGATTGCCGAGGTCGCTTCGAAGTGCCCGAACTTCTTGGCGGCGTAGGCACGGCCAATAATGAACAGGAAGGCGATGAGGCCGCCGATGACGTGGAGGCCGTGGAAGCCGGTTGTGATGTAGAACGAGGAACCGTAGGCATTGGCCGAGAGCGTCACATGCTCGGACACAAGCATCGCGTATTCGGTGGTCTGCCCGGCAACGAAGAAGGAGCCCATGATGAACGTCAGGATGAACCATTCGTTCATGCCCCAGCGGGTGAACTGCAGCACACCACCTCGACGGCGCGGCTCAAGTCGCTCGGCGGCGAAGACACCCATCTGGCAAGTGAAGGAACTCGACACAAGGACGATGGTGTTTACAAGCGCAAACGGGAAGTTGAGCTTGCCGGTTTCTTCCGCCCACAAGGCGCCCGACGTGGAGCGCAGCGTGAAGTACATGGCGAAGAGACCGGCGAAGAACATCAACTCACTGGAAAGCCACACAACGGTTCCAACGGAAACCAAATTGGGGCGATTCAGCGTCGGGTGCGCCGGGGTACTGGGGGCATGGGTCGCAGATGTCACAAGGACATTATGTCTGTAAAAGTCCGGACTTCCCAATGCGAACCGCCATTTGGGGAGACTTTTTCTACAAACACGCGAATTCGCGCGGAAAAGTTCCCGGCGTCCTTAGCATTGGTCACGGAGCAGGGTGGATCGCTAGCATCAAGTGGTGACTTCACAGGCATCTGCAGAGCAGGCAAGCAACTCGTGGCCCGGACTCATCTCCGCATTGATCAACGGGCATGACCTCTCGGTCGGGAACACGGCATGGGCCATGAACACGATCATGTCCGGAGAAGCCGCCCCTTCCCAGATTGCCGGTTTCCTGGTTGCCCTGCGCGCCAAGGGGGAAACGGTGGAAGAGGTCACCGGACTGGTGGAGGCAATGCTCTCCAACGCCAAGCCGGTGAGCATTCCGGGTGAAAAGCTCGACATCGTAGGCACCGGCGGCGATCGACTCAACACGGTCAACATCTCGACCATGGCTGCCCTCGTGGCGGCCGGCGCGGGAGCGCGTGTCGTAAAGCACGGGAACCGGGCGGCATCGTCGTCGTCGGGCTCTGCCGATGTCCTGGAAGCCTTGGGCGTGAGGCTCGACTTGCCGATCGAACGCGTAGCCCGCAACGCCGAAGAGGCGGGAATCACCTTCTGTTTCGCCCAGGTGTTCCACCCGTCGTTCCGCCATACCGGTGTGGTGCGGGCGGAGCTTGGCATTCCCACGGCCTTCAACTTCCTGGGACCCATGACCAACCCGGCCCATGTCCAGGCTTCAGCCGTGGGTGTTGCCAACGCCACCATGGCTCCCTTGATCGCAGGGGTCCTTGCACGGCGGGGGAGCCGCGGATTGGTATTCCGCGGGGAAGACGGACTAGATGAACTCACCACCACGGGTCCATCCACGGTATGGGAAATCAGGAACGGGCAAGTGAGCGAGCAGCGGTTCTCGCCCGCGGATCTGGGGATCGCTGCGGCGACCGTCGCCGATCTTCGAGGCGGCGACGCCAAGGCGAATGCCGCCGTCGTACGCGAAGTGCTTGACGGGAAGCCGGGCCCGGTCCGGGACGCGGTGTTGCTCAACGCCGCCGCAGGCCTGGTGGCCTTCGACACTGCAGCCGACGGACCGTTCCTGGACCGCATGAAGTCGGCCTGGCTGCGGGCTGCGGAATCCATCGATTCCGGAGCAGCCATCCGGGTCCTCGACACGTGGGTGGGACTCACCCAAAGGTAGGCAAGGCGCCCGGCTTCAGGCGGTTACTGCTCGAAGCCCAGTGAAAACGCCGCGTCCAGATCATGCTGCGAGTAGGCCCTGAAGGCGATATGGGTGGTGGTGTGCACCACCGCGGGAACCTTGGAGAGCTTGTCGGCGATGACGTCCGCCAACTCCTCATGCTTCGCCACGCGCGCCACGGCAATAAGGTCCCATTCCCCTGTGACGGAGTAGACCTCGCTGATTCCTTGGATGGCGGAGATCTCCTCGGCCGTCTCCGGGATGCGTGAAGCGTCGGTCTTGATCAGGACAAAAGCGGTGATCACTGGGGGCGGCCTTTCCGAAGTGCAGCAGTGGACGTAGCAAGCCTAGTCCATCGGCCGGTGCTTAGGACCGGCGGCTCCGTCGACGGGCACGCACCACGAGGGCGATCACGGCGCGGTAGCCGAGGAGCAGAATCGCCAAGCTGATCAAGGCGACAATGATGAACGCGAGCACCACGGTCTGTCCGGTAGCCGCACGCAAAAGCATGCCCCCGGCCACGGTTCCAATCCATACGCCGACGCCGGCCGGCCAGATCTGCAGGGGTGCCCGCCAGGCCCGCACGGCAAGCCATCCGATCGCGGCACCGGCAAGAAACGGCCATGCCGTGGAAAAGACCCCGGTCACCACATCGGCGCGCTGGTGTGCGTCGCGGCCGATGGCCGCGAAAACAAGAATGAGAATGGCGTCGGCCAGGCCGGCGATGAGGGCGGTGCGGGGCAGGGCGGATTTTGCAGCAGGCATGGAAACGACACTATCCCGCACTGATGCCCGAACTCGAACCGAAAGTCCTGCGCATGCCACTAGGCTCTTAAACCGGCACCTCTTGAACCCGCACCCTTGAACCAGCACCTCTTGAACCAGGATCGAGTACCGCGGAAGATGTGGCTACGACACGTGAAGCGACGCCAACCACCGGAGGTGCAACATGAAGTTGATCCAGGTTGCTCAGCGGGCGGTGGACCTCGACCGGGCATCGGCGTTCTACTCCCGGTTGCTGGGCAGTGCGCCGAGCGGAAGATTCGATCCGCCCGGCCTGCTCTTCTTCGATCTCGACGGCGTCAGGCTTCTCCTGGATCGCGGCGCTCCGTCGTCGCTGATCTACCTCGACGTCCCGGATCTCCGGCTCTCTGTTGAAGACCTACGCGCCTCGGGAACGAAGATCGTCCAGGAGCCACAATTGGTCTACAGCCATGTCGATGGAAGCCTCGGGCCAGTTGGAAGCGATGAGTGGATGGCCTTCATCAAGGACAGCGAGGGCAACACAGTCGGGCTGGTCGGCCGGCAGGCAAGCGGCAGCTAGGAGGCGGGGCCCCGGGAGCTGACAGCCGCCGTCGGGCAGGAAAAAGTTTGCCTGTAGATGGTCCCGGCGGGCGCTGTTAGCATGACGAAAAGGTAGCTGATCGTGCTGCCCCCAAACACCGAGGAGCCATGTAATGACCACGAACCTCAACCCCTACATCAGCTTTCGGGACAACGCCAAGGAGGCCATGGCCTTCTACCAGTCGGTCTTTGGAGGCGAGTTGACCCAAAGCACCTTCGCGGAGTTCCACGCGAGCGAAGACCCCGCCGAGAGCGACAAGATCATGCACTCGGCGCTCAAAACAGACAAGGGATTGCTGCTCATGGCCGCAGACACCCCCAATAGCATGGACTACAGCCCGGGAAACAACATCTCGGTGTCGCTCAGCGGCGACGACGAAGCAGAACTTCGCGGCTATTGGGACGGGCTGGTCGACGGCGGGACGGTCACCGTGCCGATGGAGAAGGCGCCGTGGGGAGACATCTTCGGGATGCTGACCGATAAGTTCGGCATTGCCTGGCTGGTCAACGTGTCGGGGGAGCAGCCTCAGTAAGCCAAGAACAGAAGCGCCCTCCGCCGCGCAATGCGGGACGGAGGGCGCTTTCTGTCTTATCGGGCTATCCGACCGGGTTGGTCGTTTGGCATGTCTGGTCTTGGGCGGTCTGGGCAACCACGTCATTGGGCTTAGGGGCCGGAAGCGTCGGCTTGTTGCCTGCGGCGAAATCTTGCCCGGCGTAGAGCTGGACTCCCTGGACGCTGGCGACCTGCTGCACGCTCGTCGCCGGCAACCCGAACATTGCGGCGACGTCCGCGGCAACGTCGGCAAAGCCTGCACCGTAGTAGACCATGGTCTGCGGCCGGGAGTCGGCTTGGATCCTGGCCAGCTTCGTAAAGCCTCCGGCGGAGAGAAGCGCTCCGATCTCCTGGCTTCTGCCGGTCACGCCCGTTCCATTGGCAACGGTGATCGGTTGAAGCGCCTTGTCGTATCCGGCCTTCGACGTTTCCGTGGAGGGAGCAGGGGACGCCGCGGCGCTTGGTGCGGGCTGGCTGAGGTCGGGGCTCTTGGTCAGGGCAGCAAAGAAGTTGCCCGCAGCCGGTTGGTCGAGGTCGAGCCGGTTGGGATCGGACGCGGCAGGGACATTGGGCACGGTGATGAAGTTGACCTTGGCCGGGTCAATGTTTTTCAGCCTGCCCGCGATGGTCAACAAGGCCGGAACCGAGGCGAGACCGTTGTCGACGGTGAGGTTCTTGGTGACCGTATCGGCGATACCCAGCATCTTTTGGGGGTTGCCGAGCGTGCCGTCAGCTTTGAGCTTCCGCACGAGGGAACCAAGGAACGATTGCTGGGCCTTGATCCGTCCGAGGTCTCCGCCGTCGGAAAATGCATGGCGGGTGCGCAGGAAGGCAAGTGCCTGGTCACCTTCCACCTGTGAGGTGCCCTTGGGCAAATGCAATCCGGAGTCGGGGTCGTTGACGGCGGTGCTCACACAGACGTCGACGCCGCCGACGGCTTTGGATAGTTCGGTCACGGCGTTGAAGTCGGCCATCATGAAGTGGTCAACTTCCAAACCCGTGAGCTTGTTGACGGTGTCAACAGCGCAGCCGATGCCTGCCTCGGCCATCGCGCTGTTGATCATCGCATTTTGCCGTTCAGGGTATTGCTTGCCGGTTTTGTTGTCAGTACAGGCCGGCACGTCGACCAACAAGTCGCGCGGGAAGCTGATCACGTTGACATGGTTGTTGTCCGCGGAAATATCCAGCAACATCATGACGTCCGATTGGCCGTAGCCGGAGGATTGGTCCGTGGTGCCGAACTGCCCGTTCTTACCGCTCCTGGTATCGGTACCCAGAACGAGGATTTGGAGACGGTCCTTGCTGTCGTCCACCGGTCCTTCCGTCCTGACGCCACCGGCACCGAGTGCGGACGATGAGATGTTGGACTGAAGGCGCCATACCCAATACCCTCCAAACGCGATGACTGCGATCAGCAAGACGGCCACTGCGGCGCTGGTGATTTTGAACCAGCGGGGCGAACGGCGAAAGCTGAACCGCCGGCTGCGGGCAGCCAGTTTTCCCTGGCCCGGGTAGGCAACAGGGGGTGACTGACCCGGCTCCGGGCTGGGTGCATCGTGGCGAGTGACCAAAAGGGAACTACCTCTCCAGGGGAAATACGGACGGCCCTATTGTAGCCGGGGGCTCTGGGAAGCTTCCGTGAGGCCCGCGGCAGCAGGGCAGATGCCGCGCAATGATTCAATGGGAACATGACTCTGAGTTCACTTGCGGCGTTCGTCGGATTGTGCGTGATTTTGGCCCTCACACCGGGCCCCGACTCGTTCCTCGTCCTGAGGTACAGCCTGTCGAACGTCAAGGCCGGCCTCTCGGCGGGCCTCGGGTCCTCGCTCGGCAGCATCTTCTGGGCAGGGCTTGTCGGCATAGGATTGGCGGCCCTTCTGGAGCAGTCGGCCGAGGCATACAGGGTAGTGAAAATCATCGGTGGCCTGTATCTGGTTTACCTAGGGATCAGCGCCTTTATCCACAGCCGGCGAGGACAGCCAGCCCACCAGGAACAGGACTCTGTCGAGGCGGGCCCCAAACTGCGTTCGACTTTCCTGGCGGGACTTGTTTCGTGCATGCTGAACCCCAAAGTGGGCCTGTTTTTCCTCGCTGTGGTGCCCCAGTTCCTTCCTCCGGGGGAAGCGTCTTTTGGACTGACGATGTTGCTAGGAGTCATCGATTTCGTCATTTCGATGCTCTACCTCGGCGTCCTGTCCCTGGTGGCGACCAAAGCGGTTCTCTGGCTGAAGAGGCCATCTGTGACGAAAGCACTCGAACGGACGTCTGCCGCGATCCTCACGGCACTCGGCCTGGGGACTGCGGTTTCGGCAAACAGCTGAGCGGAGATGGTGAACGCCTTTGCGTCATCCCTATCTGATCATCGCGGCGTTTCTCGAGGGGCGCACCCGTTGCCGTCCAGTGCTTCCGCCGTCGGGCTCAATGCTCCGCGGCGACGGCCGGAACGCTGCGGTCACACGCCGTCAGGAGAACCATCGAGGCGCCGATTGCGACCAGGATCCACGCCAAAGTGTGGAAACCGGCGTCAGTGGCGGACGGCCCGAAGGCGATGCCGATGAGGCTGGAGGAGCCGATCGCGCCCAAGTACATTGACGTCCGCAGCAATCCGGAGGCCACAGCGATCTCCGCGGCAGTTGTTTGCAGGTACAGCGCCGCCTGATTCGCGAAACTGCTGAAACCGTTGGTCAGGCCCAGCAGCAAGGTCATTCCAATGAGCAGCCCGACGCCGGAGCTGTGGTTCACGAGCAGCATCACGCCTGCGGACAGTGTCAATGCGACGCCTGCAAGGATCAACGGCCAGCGGACCCACGCCCGGCTGGAGACGACCCGTGCCACGACAATGCTCAGCAGGCTTAACGGAATCAGAATCAGCCCCACCGCCGCGGGGTTGAGCCCCATACTTTGTTCCATCCACTGGCTGGTCCCGTACATCGAGGCATACGTGGCCAGGGCGGCCAGGATCGTACGCAGGTAGGTACGCTGAAGCGGTCCGTTCCTGCCCAGCATCCGGACGTCGATCAGTGGACTGCCCGCATGCCGTTCCCGCAACAGCAGCACCCCCGCGAGCACCACGGCCAGCACCGCAAGCCACCAGGCCGGCGTCGTGAGCGCCGAGAGGAACACCAGCAGCGAGACAATCGCACCGGCGAAGAGGGCGATCCCCGGCAGGTCCAGCATGGTGAGCAGGCTAACCAGGCCCTGTTTGCGCACCGGCGGGTCTTTCGCTACTCCAAGCAAAGTGAAGGTGAAGGCCAGCAGGGCCAACGGAATGTTGAGTGCGAAAAGGGCCCGCCAGCCGAACGCGCCGGCCAGCACTCCGCCGAGTGGCAAGCCGACGACGGCGGTCACCTGGGCCGCGATCGAAAAGTTGCCCAAGACGCGGCCCGGTACGCCAATGCCGGACTCGTCGGCCCGCCGGCGGACAAGCGCCATCGCCGTCGGGTAGCACGCTGAGGTTCCGATGCCGATGAGTGCCCGCGAAATGAGCAGCACGCCCAGGTTGGGCGCCAGCACTCCGACGACTCCGGCCAGCAGAAGGATAGCGACGCCGGAAAGGAACACCCGCCTGGGCCCGAAGAGAACGGAGAGTTTCCCCATGGTCGGTTGGGCCACTGCGCTGCATAGATACAGGACGGAAATGAGCCCGGCGGTGGCGCCCGGACTCGACCGGAAGTCAGCCCCGATGCCCACCAGCGCGGTGGCCATCATCGAACTGTTGATCGGGTTCAGGGTGGAGCCAAGCAGCAGCGGTGCCGTGAACCTCCAGCCGAGCGGGTTTGACGGCGGGTTCCCGTGGCCTGCAGCCGGAGCGCCGGCCGCGTTCCGTGGGGGAGTCAGCCCTAGGCTGCCCGTGGCAGCTGACGGGCTCGATGCTTGGGCGGCGTCCCGCGCGGTCACGACCGGGTGGCTTTGAGCACGTCCAGGATTTCCTGCGTCGTGCCGGTCTCGCCCAGCCGGGGAAAAATCGTGCTGACGGAGTTTTCGTGGGCGTTCATGGTCAAATCAGTCATCGCGTCGAGTGCGAGGGTGACGTTAAAGCCGGATTCGTGGGCGCTCCGCGCAGTGGATTCCACGCCAATGCTCGTGGCGACACCCGTCAGGACAACTTGCGTTACTCCGAGGTCTTCCAAGAGCGTGCCAAGACCGGTGTTGGTGAAGGCGCCCCAGGTCTTCTTCGTGACAAGGTGATCGCTCGGTTGCTGGTTCAGTTCGGACAGGAGTTCGGCGAAATCGGCGGGGAACTCCCTTCCTGCAGTGCTGCCTTGATCTGTCCGGACCGGCGCGCCGCCGGTGACGTTCACCAGTACCACGGGCAGTCCGTGGCTGCGGAAGGCGTCAGCCAGTGCAGCGGAGTTCCGCACGATTGGCTCAAGGGGATGAGCCTTCGGGGACGCAACGATTCCCCGCTGAAGGTCAACGATGATGAGGGCGGTCTGTGGGTCCAACGTGGTGATGGGCATGGGTATCACGGCTCCAGAAGGCGTTTGAGTAGGTGGATAGCGCCGGGCAAGCGTTCCTGCTCGTCCGGCGTGAGTTTGGACTGGATGGTGCGGTAGAGCCAATCAGCTTTGGCCGCCCGGCTGGCGCTGATGCTCCTCCGGGCTTCGGTTGTGAGGGACAAGATCCGCTGGCGGCCGTCTGCCGGATCAGGGCCGCTCTCAACGAGTCCTGCGCTGGAAAGGGCGGAAATGATGGCGCCCATGGACTGGGGACGCATTCCCTCTGCGCGGGCCAGCGCGGACAGGGTGGCCTGACCGTCACGATCCAAATGGATCAACACGGCCTTTTGCGCATTCGTCAGGTTGTCCACTTGGGTCGGGTTGTCCACTTGGGACTGCTCACGCAGCCGCCTGGTCAACTGGCCAATGAGGACACGAAGCTCCGCGGCAGCTTCGAGCATGCCCGTCGCGTCTGTATCCGGGTGGGGGTTCATAACAACGACGCTAGCAGATAGTAAGGCAAACTGAAAAGGTTGCCTTACTATCCTGGTTTTGTGGGGCCTGGACTGGTTATGTGGGCTCGGCGATCTCCACAGCTTCGCCACTCACGACAATTCCGCCTTGCGGGGGAATATCGACCATGAGGACACTCGGGCGGCCGACGTGGCTGCCTTGGTGCACAATCACTCGGGTTGGGGTCTGCACGAGCGAAAGCAACCGGAGGTATGCGCCGAAAGCCGCGGCGGCTGAACCTGTCGCCGGATCTTCAGTGATGGTTCCCACGGGGAAAAGGTTGCGCGAGTCGAACTCGCCGCCAGCAATCTCGCAGAGCGTCGTGACGGTGCCGGCCCAGCCCTGGGCATCCATCAGCGCGCGCATGGCATCCGGGTTGAACACGTAGGAGTCGAAGGTGCTCCGTTCGGCGAAGACCAGGATGGGGTGCCAGTTTCCGGCGAAAGCGACCTTCGGAGGGTAGCCCGGGTGCAGTTCGCTTTGGCCCACGCCGAGCAATCCGAGCAGGGAATCCAGGACGCCGTCGGAGAACTGCGCAATTTGGGGTTCCACGCTCGTGAAGCTTGCCGTGACCTCAGTGCCGTGGCCCGCCGTCTCAATCACCACGGGCCCTACCTCGGTGTCGAATACAAAGGTTCCCGCACCGTCGCGTCCTGAGAGCGCGACAGCCAAAGCGATGGTGGCATGGCCGCAAAACGGCACCTCGGCGATAGGGGAGAAGTACCGCACACGGTTTCGGCGGGCATCCCCATCAACGGTCTTCTCGGTGACAAAGACTGTTTCCGCGTAACCGATCTCGGCCGCAATGGCCTGCATCCGTGAGTCGTCCAGGCCGCTTGCATCCAGGACCACTCCTGCCGGATTTCCTCCTTCGGGGGTATCGGTAAAGGCGGCATAGCGCAGCACATCCGGGGTCTGTTCCATCCGGATATCGTCGCACGGAAGCCGCCGCCATGACCGAATTCAGCGTTCGACGGCGCTACCGGGCAAAGGGCGTAAAGGCTTGGGAGAATGAGGGCACGTAGCGTGGATCCAGAAGGGGTCCGCGGCCGTTGTTCGACGGGGTGAAACGACATGAGGTTGACGACAACGACCAACGTCTCAGTGGACGGCGTGATGCAGGGATTGGGCGGAGCCGACGAAGATCGCAGAGGCGGCTTTGAGCGCGGGGGATGGGCCATACCTCTTCTCGACGCCGAAACAGGTGACTATCTCAGCGAGGTCTACGGCGGTGCGACCGCGTTTCTCTTCGGGCGGCGGACGTACGAGATCTTCGCCCCTTATTGGGGAGCGATGATCGAGCCCAGCGCGAACCCGATCGCGGCCGCGTTGAACAGTCGGCCCAAGTACGTGGCATCAACGAGCCTCACCGACCCGCAATGGTCGGGCACCACGGTGCTGGCGGGCGACCTCGCCGCGGCGATCGCTGAACTGAAGGCAGATCACGACGGCGACCGGCTGGTCCCGGGCAGCGGCGTCCTGGTCCGATGGCTGCTCGCCAACGACCTCGTCGACCAACTCGATTTGCTCACCTATCCCGTGATCGTCGGCCAGGGCACACGGTTGTTCCCCGAATCCGGTCCGGACCGGGCGCTGGAGCTGCTCAGCTCACGTACGACGCCCCGGGGCATCACCATCCAGAGTTATCGACCCGCCGGGTGTCCGGAGTACGCAACATCCACGCTGGATCCGGAGGATGTGTTCTGAGGCAGCCGGTGTGTGGCAAGCGTTGCGGCGTGAATATGGACTCGAAACGATCGCGGTTTGGATCCTGGTGGGGGAGGAGCCCCATGCTGGACCAGCGGAGCCCCGCCGGGAATTCCGCCTGGTGGGCAGCGTAACGCCACAACGAGCGCCTGCTATTTGCTTTTAAAGCTGAGCGTGTCCGCTCCAGCCGTCCAGGTCAGAGTGTCCTTCACGAACGACATTTCTATGGGGCGACTGAGGAATTGCGTGACCCATTGCTCCTGAGCAGAAGACTCGCCGGCGCAGCCCATTGCTCCAGCCGCGAGTTTGCCGAGTGTGAGAGTGTTCGCTGTGATGGTCGCCGGTCCACTGATCGGATTGCACGGGGTTTTCGCCGCGAACTGAAGCACCCCGTTGACGGAATACAGTTCCACTCTCAGCCCGCCTGCCGCCACCCAAGGCAGGGTGACGCCGTCGGATGTCCCCGAAATGCTGACGTATTGCGAACATGGGGCGGACGGCAGGAACGACGTGCACGGAACCACTGGAGGCGTGGAAACGGTCGGGGAAGGCGCTGGGACGTCCGGCCTTGTTTCGCCTACCGGGCCCGATGCACAAGAAGTCATTAGCAGGACGAAAAATAGCAGGCGAAAAGTGTTTTGCCACAATCGTGAATGCTTCATCGAATCCCCCTGAAGATGGAAGCTGATCGGAGCGTATACGTGGTCGGCGGCTTTGTCACTGGGCTTCGTTCGCCGGTTTGGTTGCCACTGCGCCCCGGGGAGAAGCGGGGGTCTGGCAGGACCGATTTCGGCACCTGTGCGGCCGTCGGAAGAAGCGGATGTATTCGTAGAAACGGGCGAACGGTCTTTCGCTACTTTACATAATGTAGATTATCGGCGTTAAAAGTACGGGAGTGGAAGTAGCTGTGAGAACCCGTTCCTTTGTCGATTGCCAACCGGTCCAGCCGCTCGGCGAGCTCAGCGAAACGGACAAATGGGCTCCTACTAGAACTAGTAGCCCATCGCCTCAATTTGTGACGCAGAAGCTTTGAAAACCCGGAAACCGGTCGAGGAGCAGCTCCCCGGAAAACAGCCGATGCCCCTCAAAACGTCCACATTTCCACGCCCTGCCATTGTCAACGGCATCTTCGTCGCCAACAATGAAGCATGCCGGTCTACGTGAGGTCTCTGGAAACTGCCGTACCGCCCACAGTGCTTGTGCAACCACAGGCGCGCGACGTTTTTGCATCTCAACCCGGCCTGACACGGCTTGGATCCCGGCTGGTGCGAACCTGTTTTGATTCAGCAGCAATCGATACCCGATTCACCGCCGTCGCCGAATTGTCCCTTGATAACCACTCCGAGAATCCCTCGTTCTTCGACCCTGCCACGGGCCGTGTACTTAGCCCCAGCACCAAAGTCCGCAACGAAATCTTTGCCGTCGAAGCCACCAAATTGTTCATCGAGGCCGCCAAGGCCGCCGTCGGGAAATGTCCCGATATCGATTTACTTGACATAACCCACGTCATCACTGTTTCCTGTACCGGATTTTTCAATCCCGGCCCCGACTACAAAGTGGTCCGGGCCCTCGGACTCAGCCCGGCGGTACAGCGCTATCACCTCGGCTTCATGGGTTGCTACGCCGCGTTCCCCGCCCTCCGCGCAGCCCGGCAGTTCTGCCAGGCCGACCCCTCTGCCGTCGTCCTCGTCATCTGCGTGGAGCTTTGCTCGCTCCACGTCCGGACCTCAAACGATCCGGACACCATCATGGGCTCGGCGATCTTTGCGGACGGCGCGGCAGCCGCCGTCGTGACTTCCCGCGAACCCGAAGGGCCGGACCCGGTGATCAGGCTCGATCACTTCGAGACTGTCCTGACGCCAGTCGGCGAAGAAGCCATGGCCTGGAACATCGGAGACGAAGGATTCGAAATGGTTCTCGGCACGTACGTGCCCCACATCATCGAGGAACACATCACAGGCGCGCTCGAACCGCTGCTTGCCCGGGACCCCTCCCTGGCCGGACTCCCCTACCGGGACATTACACATTGGGCCATCCATCCCGGCGGCCGCAGCATCCTCGACAAAGTCGAATCGAAGCTTGAACTCACCGAAGAGCAGATGATTCCCGCCCGCGACGTCCTTCGCGACTACGGCAACATGAGCAGCGCCACTGTGCTCTTCGTCTTGAAACACATCCTGGGACAAACTCCGGCAGAGCGGGAGGAACGCATCTGTTCCATGGCATTCGGGCCCGGCCTCACGGTGGAGACGGGACTGTTCACCAGGGTTTCCCCGACCCTGTGATGCCGGGTCTCTGATGCTCGCCCACCCCCGCGCTGGCGGCTTTCTCGGCGAACGGGATGTGACCGCGGTGGAAGACATGGACCGTCCCGATTGCGAGCTTGACCGGCTCAACCGGAGTTACGCGCGGTTTCCGATCGTCAACGCCGTAGTTTCCGGCTGGCGGGCCACCTACAGCTCACGGATCAAGCCTTTGCTCACGACGGCGGTGCCCACCACGGTCCTTGACATCGGCTGCGGCGGTGGAGACGTCGCCCGTAACCTCGCTCGTCGTGCCGCGGCGGACGGCTATCAGCTGGAAATCACCGGAATCGACCCGGACGAGCGCGCCTTCCAGTTCGCCAACTCCGCTCCGCCGGTGGAGCGCGTGAGCTACCGGAAGGCCCTCAGCTCGGAGCTCGTGTCAGAAGGTCGCACATTCGACGTCGTTATTTCCAACCATGTCCTGCACCACCTGACCACCCCGGAACTCGCCGCCTTCCTTCACGATTCCGAACAGCTTTGCGGCCGGATCGCCCTGCACAACGACCTCAAACGCAGCCGCATGGCCTACGCACTTTTCTGGGCAGGATCCTGGCCCCTCGGCATCGGTTCCTACATCCACGGCGACGGCCTCACGTCCATCAGGCGCAGCTACACGGCAACGGAACTCCAGGCCGCCACTCCCCCGGCCTGGACGGTTGAACCGAGCGGCTTGTGGCACAACCTGCTGGTCTACCGGCCCGGCGAGGTCCATGATGTTTGACGTCGTGGTGGTTGGAGCCGGACCTGTCGGGCTATATATGGCAGCCCTGCTGCTGCAAAACGGGCACCGCGTCGCGGTTCTCGAAAGGCGCGCGACGTCGGGCCGCCAGACGCGCGCCATAGGAATCCATCCTCCCGCCCTGGCGGCCTTGGACGCAGTAGGTGCCGCACATCCCTTGGTCTCTTCCGGGGTCCGCATCACCCACGGTGCGGCTTACAGCGGTGGCAGGAAAGTTGCCGACATGGACTTCGCCCGCCCCTCCGCCGAGTACCCCTTCATCCTTTCCGTTCCGCAATACCTCACCACCCACGCCCTCGAGTCCAGGGTGATCGACCTCGATCCGGGAGCCCTCCACCGCGGGGTGCAGGTTGAGGAAGTCGTCGACGACGGCGGACACCTGCGTCTGCGGGGACAGCAATCGGGGGCTCCGGTGGAATTTCTAGGCCGCTTCGTCGTGGCCGCCGACGGTGTCCATTCCGCCGTCCGTGAGGGACTGGGTTTGGAGCCGCGTCTCCGCACCTATCCCGACTACTACGTCATGGGCGATTTCCGGGATGAATCGACGTACGGCGACAACGCCGTCCTCTTCCTTGAGCCCGGAGGAATCGTGGAGTCCTTCCCCCTGCCCGACGGCATCCGCCGGTGGGTGGTCCGGCTTGGCGCGCCGTGCCAGGAACCCACTCCCCATGAGCTCGCCGCACTTATCAAGAAGCGGACCGGCAGCGCGGTGGATTCCGCAAGCAATACGATGATCAGCGCGTTCGGCGTCACCTCCCGGATGGTCTCCCGCATGATCCACGGACGGGTCGCCCTGATTGGAGACGCCGCCCATGAGATCAGCCCGATCGGCGGCCAAGGGATGAACCTGGGCTGGTTGGACGCCGTTGCTTTGGCGCCGATCATCAGCGAAGCATTGCGAACATCCGCGGGAGGCCCTGCCACCAAGGAACTCGCTGGATTCGAGCGGGACCGGCACCGTGCAGCGAAGAAAGCCATCTGGCAGGCCAGCCTCAACATGGCGCTGGGCCGCCCCTTGCCCCCGAAGGTCCTCAACGCAAGGAACGCGGTGATCGGCCGAGCCATCACCTTGCCGATGTTCTCGGAGCTTGTTGCCCGTAGATTCACGATGCATTGACACTAAGCTCAATCCATGGACTTTGAGACCCGCCCTCTGGCTGCCGGCCCGGACACCACGTTTACTGCCTCGGAAATCCGCAGCGCAGTCCAGGACTTGCTCGGCCTCGAAGGCCTCCCGCCCATCGTGCAGGTCGGCCATCCCGTGCTGCGCCAGCGCGCCGCGCCCTATGACGGCCAGCTCGACGACACCGAACTGGCGCAACTGGTCGAGCGGATGCGGGATGTCATGCACGCCGCTCCCGGTGTGGGCCTCGCCGCACCGCAGCTCGGCATCCCCTTGCAGCTGGCCGTGCTCGAAGACCATTTCGATGTTGACCCTGTGGCCTCGGAGATCCGCCAAAGGACACCGCTGGGCTTCTTCGCGATCCTGAACCCCGGCTACGAACCCGAGGGGACTGCAACGGCGTCGTTCTACGAAGGCTGTTTGTCGATGCGCGGATTCCAGGCCGTGGTCACACGGCACCGCGATGTCCGCCTGCATTATCAGCGTCCCGACGGCAGTGCAGCCTCGGCTGGATTCTCCGGATGGCAGGCCCGGATAGTCCAGCACGAGACCGACCACCTGCAGGGCGGACTCTATGTGGACCGCGCCGAGTTGCGGTCCCTGGCGAACGATGCAGAATACTCAGCACATTGGGCGTACCCCGGTATCGACGAGGCACGCCGCGGGCTTGGTTTCCTCAATCCGTAGCTGAGCCGGCCTCGCGGGGCCGGTTTGCTGCTGAAGGCAGGTGCCTTGCCCACCACGCGAGGATCTGCTCGAAACGCTGTCGCCTGTGGTGTGGCGTGCCCGAGCGCGATAGTTCGTGATCTTCACCCGGGAAGAGGAGCAACGCCGTCTCCACGCCTTGCGCCTTGAGGGCGGCAAAGTAGCGCTGGCCCTGTTCAACCGGGCATCGGAGATCGTTTTCGCTGTGGACTACCAGCGTGGGTGTCCGGACTGCGGTCACCACGGCCATGGGGCTTTGGGCCGCCATCTGTTCCAGCGAGCCGCCCGTGTATTGGCCACCGAAGAACCATCCAATATCCGATGATCCGGCAAAGCTGACGGGGTCAAGGAATCCGCGCTCCACGATGGCTGCCTTGAAGCGGTGTTCGTGGCCGATGACCCAGGCCGTCAGGTATCCGCCGTAGGACCCGCCCATGATGCCGATCGATTCCTTGTCCATCGCGGGGAAGGCTTCCACGGCACCATCCAGGAAGGTGAGTACATCCGCCATGTCCACGGTGCCCATCTTTTCCTTGATGGCCCCGCCGTGCGCCTGGCCGTACCCGGCGGAACCACGCGGGTTGCACATCAGCACGGCGTATCCCGCCTCTGCGTAAACCTGGGCTTCGTCGAAGAAGGCTCCCGTGTACTGCGCGAAAGGGCCGCCGTGGATGGTGAGCAGCACGGGGTGCGGGCCTGGCCCCTCCGGCAGGACCGCCCAGCCATGGACCGGGTAGCCGTCAGGGCCGGTGGCTGTGAACTCGTGCGGTTCAAGAATGGTTGCTTTGCCTCGGAGCGCCCTGGCGAAATCGGTGAGCACCCGGAATTCACCGTTCTCCAGAACGCCGAGCTCACCGTTGCTGAACGCGTCACCGAAAGAGACAGACACGATGTCTCGCACCGCGGAAGCGCCGATCACCACCCGGGGCCCCTCGACGAGGACCTCGCTCCCGCCGTCGGCCGTCCAGCGGATCAGTTGCACGTTCCCACGAGTCGTGTTGAGCGCCAGCACCCCATCCGCTCCGACGGTTTCGAGGGGGCCGCCAACGTCCTGGTTTTCGACATCGCTCAGCATCGTCGCCTTGCCACCCCGGACCGGCATGACATATAGCGCTGTGTTCCTCGCGACGAAATCCAGGCCGTCATCGCCGAGGTCCTGTGCCGTAAAGAACAGCCATTCACCGTCCACGGACTCGCAGACTTCCAGGACAGACTGCGGTGCAGCGTCCGGACGCAGCGCGGTGATGTCCCCTCCCGCGGCGGGGACACGATAGATACCCGAGGCGAGATCGGCGTCGTGGCCTTCGTGAAGCGAGGCGACGAAGTAAACGCTCTCGCCGTTGCGGCTGAACGACGGCGAGGTGTGGTCGATGTCGCCGGAGGTCAACTGCATGGCCCGCGGCACCAGGCTCGCGGCCTCTGGCCCGAGGGCTTTAGCGGCCCTCCCGGCGGGGGCCACCGGCGGTTCCGCTCCGGGCTCGGGAACGTCGACGACGAACAGTTGCGCGGGCTTGTCGGCGGTGTAACCCAGTCCATTGAGCCTGTATTGGTTGTCGGTGATCAATCGGGGGTCTTCGCTGCCCGGCCCGACGCCGTCAACCGTTCCGTAACGGCCTTCCTCGGCAACCCGCGAAGAGAAAACAATCCTGTGAGAATCGGGTGCCCAGGAAAAGTCCGAGACACCCAGTTTCTGCTCAGTGATCGCTTGCGGTTCCCCGCCGTCGGCCTCCACCACGTGCAGTTGCGGCTTGCCGTCCGGCGTCGCCCTGAGGAATGCCAATACCGTACCGTCGGGCGAGAATGCCGGTGCGGTGTCCCGGAACCCACGGGTTATCCGACGGGGCGGGATCGCAGGGTCAAAAGGAACGCTCCAAAGCTGCCCGACATACGCATCAGCATCGAAATCGGGCCGCGTTACGGACACGACGGCGCGGGTCCCATCGGGATGGGCGGCGGGAGCAGAGACGGAATTCAGCAGCGGGAGTTGTTCGGCTTTCACGCTGGTGAGCCTAGCGGCCGCCACGGCGTGACGATATCTGCCACTCCGGCCGCCGTAGGATTGTCCCTATGCTTTCCGACGCCGTCCCTTCCCTGCGCTGCCCGGTCTGCAGGGGTCCTTTTGGACTAAGCGGGGCGGCGCCGCTTTCCCTGGTTTGCGTCGCCGGCCACAGTTTCGACGCCGCCAAACAGGGCTATTTCAACCTGCTCACGGGAAAGGGCACCGTCTTCGAGGCGGACACGGCAGAGATGGTCGCGGCCCGCGACGATTTCCTGGGCGCGGGCCACTACGCTCCGCTCGCCGAAGCCATCGCGGAGGAGGCGGCTCCGGTCCTGTCGGTGCCGGGCTCCCTGGTCCTCGATTCGGGGACAGGCGCCGGCCACTACCTGCGGACAGTGCTGGAACGCACTCCTGCGGCAGCCATTGGCATCGATATCTCGAAGTTCGCCCTCCGCCGGGCCGCACGGCTGAATCCCGGCGCCGTCAATCTGGTGTGGGATATCTGGCGACCACTGCCCATCGCCGACCACTCCGTGGATGCCATCATCGTGGTCTTCGCGCCGCGGAACCCCCCGGAATTCGCCCGCGTCCTGCGTCCAGGCGGCCGGGTGATCGTGGTGACTCCGCGCAACGGACACCTTGGGGAGATTGCGGAACGCACCGGAATGCTCAACATTGAGCCGGGAAAAGAAGAACGACTTACCGAGTCCATGCAGGAGTTCTTCACTCTCGCGGACACCATTCACCTCGACGTGGACCTCAAGCTCGGTGGGCGGGACATCGCCGATGTCGCCTTCATGGGACCGGCGGGTCATCACCTGGAACGCGCCGCCCTTCTGGCGTCAACGGCCTCGGAAACGTCCGTTCAAGCCACCGCGAAGTTCACCCTCAGCGTTTTCATAGCGCCGTAGCAAGGCGCCTAACGGGAACCTTCGCGCCGGGCTAGGATGGAAAAATAGCGACTGTGATCTTGCCGACGCTGCAGTCCGGATCAGGCCGGCTGCCGCCGCAAGTCCGGAAACAGGGGGAACAATGTTTGAATGGCTTGGCAGCAACTGGTGGGCCCTCTGGCTCACGGTGTTTCTCGCTTTCGCCGTGGTGGAGATGCTGACGCTCAGCTTCTTCTTCATCATGCTCGGGGCCGGCGCGCTGGCTGCACTCGTCGCTGACCTTGCCGGAGCCGATCTGTGGTTGCAGATTGTGGTCCTCTGCATCGTGTCCCTGCTGATGATCGCGTTCGTCCGTCCTATCGCACTCAAGCATCTGCACAAAGGGCCCGCCGAGCAACGCACCAACGTGGACCGCTTGATCGGCCAATCGGCGCTCGTCATGGAGCCCGTCAGCGCGACGGCGGGACTCGTCAAAATCGGTGGCGATGTGTGGAGCGCCCGCAGCGCGGCGGAAACCATCGACGCCGGCCAGACCGTGCAGGTCACCAGGATTGACGGCGCGACGGCGGTAGTCGCCCCGACAGCGGAAAACAGCCCGCACTAGCAGCGTCCCGCCATGGCTTACGCCACGACGTTCGACGACGAGCGTTCGGCGACTGGCGACCGGCATTTTGCCGCACACATACCGCATCAAAAACGTAACTGGGGAATGAAGGAGATGTATGGACAGCTTGGGAGGAACTGCAGCCGCGATCGTGCTGCTAGTTCTCGTCATATTCGTGATTATCGTTTTGGTCCGCTCGATCAGGATCATCCCGCAAGCGCGCGCCGGCGTCGTGGAACGCCTCGGTAAATACCAGCGCACGCTCAACCCCGGGCTCACCATCCTGATCCCGTTTGTCGACCGCTTGCTGCCGCTGTTGGACCTTCGAGAACAAGTTGTTTCCTTCCCGCCGCAGCCGGTGATTACCGAAGACAACCTGGTTGTATCGATCGACACCGTGGTCTATTTCCAGGTCACGGATCCCCGGGCAGCGACCTACGAGATCGCCAACTACATCCAGGCTGTTGAACAGCTGACCACCACGACGCTCCGTAACGTCGTGGGCGGCTTGAATCTTGAAGAAGCACTCACTTCGCGCGACCAGATCAACGGCCAGTTGCGCGGGGTCCTGGACGAAGCCACGGGACGCTGGGGAATCCGCGTTTCCCGCGTGGAGCTCAAGGCAATCGACCCGCCGCACTCCATTCAGGACTCAATGGAGAAGCAGATGCGGGCCGAGCGCGACCGGCGTGCTGCGATTCTGACCGCCGAAGGCACCAAGCAATCGGCGATCCTTACGGCCGAAGGCCAGCGGCAAGCGGCAATCCTCGCTGCAGAGGGTGACGCGAAGGCGGCCATCCTCCGCGCCGATGGCGAAGCGCAGGCCATTCAGAAGGTCTTCGACGCCATCCACAAAGGCAACCCGGATCAAAAGCTGCTTGCCTACCAGTACCTCCAGACCTTGCCGAAGATTGCGGAGGGCTCATCCAACAAGCTGTGGATCATCCCGAGCGAGGTCGGTGAGGCCCTCAAGGGCATCGGCGGTGCGCTCGGTGGCGCCAACGGCGGATCCGGCGTCGCTGACCTGTTCAGCGATTCCAAACAAGAACCGTCCACGTAACTACCGACAGTTTGAACGGGGACCGGCCACAATCTCTCTGGCCGGTCCCCTTCGCTTTGTCCTGTCAGCTTCGATCCGCGTATAATGGTGTATTTGTCCGGCCGGTTCAATCCGAACGGAACATTAACGCTTGGTCAGGCGTTTCATCTAGTGATGCAACGTGTGCAGACAGTAGTCCGGGCGACGCCTCGCGGCGTCCGGCTAGCGCGGAGCATGGTTCCGCGAACAGACAGAGGGAGTAATCATGAGCGATCGCAGCCTGCGGGGCATGCGTCTTGGCGCCCAGAGCATGGAAACCGAATCCGGCGTGGAGCCGGCGCCGCGTCAGAGGGTTGAATACCGCTGCGCGGACGGAGAGCAGGTCTTCGTTACCTTCTCCTCCGAAGCCGAGATCCCTCCTGTCTGGGTTTCCAAGACCGGCAAGGAAGCGCTCCTGGTTGATGGTGAACGCCCCGTTGACACCAACGAGAAGGCCGTCCGCACCCACTGGGACATGCTGCTGGAACGTCGCAGCCTTCCCGAGCTCGAGCAGATCCTCGAAGACCGCCTGAACATCCTGCGCGAACGTCGCGGGGAACGCCGCTCGGCATAACGCCGCAATTCCCAAAGGGCGCCGTTCCTCAGCGGACAGTTGCCGAGGGAACAGTTTCACGATATAAGTCCGGGTCCGCACTCTTCAGAGTGCGGACCCGGACTTTTCCGTTGCATTTAGTGCATCTTCATGGCTTCCGGTGGTTGGGTGGCCCATTCGGTCTCGGTGGCCCGCATCCAGGGATATGGCAGGAGTTCGGCTAGACCGACAATTCCAACCTCTCCCCCGGCATCAACCAGGACCGTTGCCCCGGCTCCGTAGTTCCGCAGCAGCTCCCGGCAGACGCCACAAGGATTCGTGACCTGCGGTTCTCCGTGTTCGTCCATGCTGACTGCGACGGAGGACTCGATGGAGGCTTCCTGGGCAATGCGGGCATTGGCGAGGGCGCTGGATTCGGCACACACGTTGATTCGTTTGGAACCGATGTGAAGGCCCAGATAGATCGCCCCTGACGCGCCCCGCATCGCGGCAGCGACACGATGGTTCTCGCTGTGATGAGCCGTGAGGAGCAGTTGGCGGGCCGCGGCGTAGAGCTCTACGTCGGACTGACTGAGGTCAAACGAGATCACGTTCCTAGCTTCCAATGAAGATGCCGCTCTTCCTGCGTGCCAGCAGGTAGAAGACAATGCTCAGCACGGACAGCACCGCGACGTAAACCGGGAAGATCCACGATGCATTCATGGACTGGAGCCAGACCAGGAGATAGGAAGCCGTACCACCGAAGACGGCCACACCAATCCCGTAACCAAGGGAAGTTCCGGCGCCTCGGCATGATTTGGGCATCAGGGAACTGGTGACGACGTTGTACAGGGTCATGTTCAGGACAAGGACAACCGAGCCGCCCAGGAGGACCGCGGCGAACCCGCCGATGCCCGGACGGACGTACATCAGCATCAGGAAGACCGACGGAATCGACAGTGCGCGGGTGATCAGGAACCACTTCGAAATCGACTTGCCGTCTGCGAACTTGCCGACTACCAGGCTGCCGACCACCAGCACGGCTCCAAGAATGGTGGTGAGGGCGAAGACAGCGGTGGCGTCTTCTTTGAAGCCGCTGCGGGCCGCGGTGGGCAGGCCGGTATTCCAGGCGTAGTTGTAGGCTTGCGCTGCTCCAACCACGAAGGTTATGGCCAGCACGCTCAGCCAATGCTTGCGCACGCCGCCCCAAACAGCTTTGGAGGAGTTCTCCGCGAGCTCCTCGGGCCGCATGGTTTCCGGAAGAGTGCGCCGAAGGTAGACCACGATGAAGCCGAAGATCGCTCCCACGATGAAGGGAACACGCCAGCCCCAGTCGGCCATGACAGCCCCGCTCAGCATCAGGCTGCACAGGTAGCTGACCAGCGAGGCGAGGAGAATGCCGGAGTTGACGAAGAAGGAGATGATGCCCGCGACGAACCCCTCGCGTCCCACGGGAACCAGTTCGACGGCGTGCGCGGTGGAAAGCGGAGCTTCAACACCGGTGGAGATGCCCTGCACGATGCGGCAGACCAAGAGGATGACGCCGGCGGCGCCGCCGATCTGCTGATACGTCGGACACAGGGCGATGATCAGCGTGGTGATTGCCATCATCATGATGGACCAGAGCATCACTTTTCGACGGCCGATTCTGTCGGCGAAAGTACCGAGCAGGACGCCGCCCAAGGGACGGAAGGCGAACCCGACGGCGAAGACGGCCAGGGCGTTAAGCGTTGCGGCGGTGGGGTCCTGCGAGGGGAAGAACTTTGGCCCGATGAAGGCCGACAGGAGTCCGAAGACCATCCAGTCGTACCACTCAAGGGTGTTCCCGAGTCCGAGGCCCAGCAGCCCACGGCGGATTTCCGGAGAGAGCCGGGATTTCCGGGCGCTTTCCGGGCCATTCTTGACGACAGTGTCAGTCATGATTCTTTCCTTCCTCCGCACCTTCGCGGTGCGTGAGGGTACGGATCACCGTTGACATCCAGGGGGAATGGACGGTGATCGAAACTATCATTTTGGCTTGGTCCGGCAAGGCCGAACCAGCTCACCTCATGGGAAGCGAGTTAGCCCAGATAGCTACGCGTGCCTCTTCGTAGCGCTTTGAAGCAAACGGGGACACCCAGTCCCGTAAGAGGGAGCGTGGATGGCTTGCTTGGGTGCCGCAGGATCAGAAAGGGAAACACGAGGGTGGACGTGGGGCCGGGCTGGGCCTTCCGCCAGAAGGCTGAAGCGCCAACGTCTCTGATCGTGTTGCAAACTTCCCCAAGTGATGCGACTCACTTAACTATATTGAAGATATTCACCAGGTCAATGCTTTTTGGTAAATAGCCTTCGTTGCCCCGCGTGCATTGAAGAGTCTGCCGCGGCAGCGGCGTCAGTGAACCCGGAGAACGAGAAAATTTCACCAAACCATTGATTCGCTAAAATTTTTCACTATAGTTATGTGAGTCAGCTCACCGAGAGAAAGCTGGATCATGACCAACGAGATCATCACGGCATCCTCACCTGCCGGCACGAGCGCGCTTCTGGCAACTGTCGGCAACAAGGTCCGCACGATGCGCAAGGACAAGGGGATGACCCTGTCCAAACTCTCGGAAATCACCGGTCTCAGCCCGGCGATCGTCAGCCAGATCGAACGCGGGCTGGCCAACCCATCATTCACCACCTTGGCGCAGCTGGCTCACGGCCTGGACATTCCTGTGGGGAAGTTCTTCCTCGGCCAGGAAGAAACCAGGTCGCCGGTTGTCCGCAAGTCCGAGCGGCGAAACCTCAAAGGCGTCACCAAGAAGTCCGTGGGAGAGGCAGTCTATGAACTCCTGACCCCGGACCTCAATGGCGCCTTGGAGGCCCAATGGATCGTGAGTCCGCCAGGCCACGACACCAGCGCCACTCCTTTCCGCCACAGCGGCGAGGAGTTCGGCATCATCTTGTCGGGAAAGAAAGACATCTTCCTCGACGGCGAGTGCTACACGCTTGAGGCGGGCGATTCGATCACCTTCTCCTCGGATACGCCTCACTGGTACAAAAACAGCTACGAAGAGGTATGCGTAGCTATCTGGGTCAACGCCCCTCACGTATGGTGACCAGCCGGCGCTAGCCGCCGCTCGCTCCCATACACGTACGGACCCTTGGACGTCCGTTCGCAAACATCTCAATCTTCCGTGTCCAGGTCCCCCATGACCTCTACTCGGCATGCCCTCCGCCAGGCCTGGTCCGCTGCGTACATCGCCGCGGGCTCCTCCTGAGCACCCCGTCTATACCCCGGCAACCGTTCCAACGGAATGCCCGCCGGGAAGTAAGGATCCTCCACCATGAACTCCTTTGCCACCACATCGTCACTGGAACTCAGTACGACGACGGCGGACCTCACCGCACCCGTCATCTCCCGCTCCAACGTCCTCGTGGTCGGCGGTGGGCCCGCCGGCGTGGCCGCCGCAGTTACCGCAGCACGGTCCGGCGCATCCGTCACGCTCCTGGAGCGCTACTCCTCGCTCGGTGGACTTGCCTCCGGAGGCATGGTCCTGGTGCTCGACGACATGATCAACGGCCAGGAAATCACGGTGACCGGCATCGTTTCGGAGTACGTGGAACGGCTGCAGAAGCTCGGCCTTGCTATCGTTCCGCCTGCCGATGACCGCAAGACCTCCGAGGAACTCTGGAACAAGTGGGGCCGCTACGGCACCTTCGACTTCCACTCCCACACCAACCCCAAGCCGATTTGCTACGCCGCAGCCTTCGATCCGGACGGCTGGAAGCGCGTCTCCAACGACCTTGTCCGCGAAGCCGGAGTCAACCTCCGCCTGCACTCGTGGTTCTCCCGCCCGATCGTGGACAACGGCGTGATCAAGGGCGTCATCTGCGAGACCAAGTCCGGCCCGCAGGCGTTCATGGCGGACATCGTCATCGACACGACCGGTGACATCGACGTCGCCTCCCGTGCCGGCGCCAGCCACATCAAGGACAGCTATCTCACCACCCTCGTCTTCCGCCTGGGCAACGTGGACACGGCCGCCGCAGAAGCTTTCGAGCAGGCCAACCCGAAGGAGGCCCGTGCCATCAACCGCACCATCAAGCGCCTCCTTGGCGGCGCTTGGGAACTGTGGTGGCTCAAGACGCCCATCGACGGCGTCGTCTGGTGCAACGCTCCCCACATGACCGGGTACGACGGCGTGGATCCGGCGGACATGACCGCCGCAGAGTTTGCCGCGCGCGACCGTATCACCGAGGCCGTGGAGTACGTCCGTGCCCACCTGCCCGGCTTCGAGAACTGCTACATGCTGGACGTCGCCTCCCAAATGGGCGTACGGCAGACCCGCCTGCTCGAGGGCGAATACGTCATGACCAAGGACGATGTCACCTCCCGCCGCCACTTCGCGGACACTGTGGCCCGCGGCCGCGATTACTACTACCCGTACCGCTCGCTGCTTCCCAAGGAAGTGGACCAACTCCTCGTCGCCGGCCGCCACTACTCCGCCACCCCGGAAGCGCAGAAGATGTCCCGCGAGATCCCGCCCTGCATGGCCATGGGCCAGGCAGTCGGCGTCGCCGCGGCTCTCGCGGTCGAAAACGGCACCCTCGTCCGCGACGTTTCCGCGCTGGACATCCAGCAGGGCATGCGCCGGCACGGTGCGGACCCGGGCGACATCCCGTCGTCGAACGCTACAGTCGACAGCGAAGCGGTGGTGGGGGCATGAGCACCGACACGCTTCTCGATGAGTTTGAGGAAACCACGACGGCGGCGCCCGCCGGCGCCGCCAAGTCCAACGGCATCCCGCTTCCGCTCGACGGCATCAAGATCGTGGACTTCACCCAGGTGTTCATGGGACCGTCCTGCACCCAGCTCCTGGGCGACTACGGCGCGGACATCATCAAGGTGGAACGTCCGGGCGTCGGCGACATTTCGCGCAATTCGTTCCCGGACAAGGACGGCCAGGACAACCCCATCTTCCTGTCCATCAACCGGAACAAGCGCAGCGTTTCCGTGGATACCCGCACCGACGAGGGCAAAGCCGTCCTCCGCCGGGTCATGGCCGACGCCGACGTCGTCGTCAGCAATTTCCGTTCCGGCGTGATGGAGCGGATGGGCTTCGGCTACGAGGAACTCAAGGCGGAGAACCCCGGAATCATCTGGGCCTCCGGCACGGGCTTCGGCCCGGTGGGACCCTACTCGCACAAGGGCGGCCAGGATGCGATCGCACAGGCGTACTCCGGCGTGATGTGGCGGCGCGAGTCGGACGACCAGAAGCCGGCCATCTACCCCACCACGTTGTGCGACTACATCACGGGCATGCACCTCATGCAGGGCATCCTGCTGGCACTGCGCACCCGGGAGGCGTCCGGCTTCGGGCAAAAAGTCGAGGTGACAATGTACGACTCCATGCTCCACCTGCAGATGCAGGAGGCGTGCATGCAGCTCAACCGCGGCTACGAAGTCAATTGGGGCGCCATGCCGCTGAGCGGTGTCTTCGAAACCACCGACGGCGCCGTCTGCATGGTGGGCGGCTTCACGCCTGATCCGCTCGCTCGGATTTCCGAAGCGCTGGGCCTGGACGAGGACCTCACCCAGCGGCCGGAGTTCGCCAACCTGGTGCAGCAGTTCAAGCACAAGCCGGCCTTGCAGGCGATCTTCCGGGAGCGGATGGCCACAAACACTACCGAGTACTGGACCAACCAACTGGAAAGCCAAGGCCTGCTCAACGCGCCTGTCCACACCCTGGAACAGGCACTGGCCGATGCCCAGACGGAGGCCAACGGCATGATCGTGGAAGCCGAGCACCCGGGCGTCGGCACTGTGAAGATGCTCAACGCCCCCATTCGCTTGTCTGCTACCCCGCCTTCCGTCCGGCGCGTGGCGCCGCGGCTCGGTGAGCACAATGTGGAGGTCCTCCTGGAGAACGGCTTCGACGCTGAAACCATCGAGCGCCTGCAGAAGTTGGGAGTGCTCCGGTGACCGTGTCGATGGAAGAGACGACGATCGTCGACCAGGTCACGCTGACCATCGAGAACCACGTGGCCACGGTGGTCATCGACCGCCAGCACGTGCTCAACGCCGTCGACGGGACTGCACAAGCCCGGCTCAACGAGATCTGGAGCCAGATCGAAGCCGATCCTGACGTGCGCGCCGTCGTCATCACCGGGGCCGGCACGCGGGCGTTTTGCGTCGGGGCGGACATGTCCGCCTCTGCCGTGGACAAGACCGGCCTGCAGTATTGGGCGGAGCTTGACCCCAACGGTTTCGGCGGACTGAGCCTGCGCACGAGCCTGGACATTCCGGTGATTGCCCGGGTGAACGGCTATGCGCTGGGCGGCGGCATGGAGATGGTGCTCGGCGCCGACATTGTGGTCGCCGCGGACTCGGCCCGCTTCGGCCTCACCGAACCGCGGGTCGGGCGCTTGGCGCTCGACGGCGGCATCCACCAATTGGTGCGCCGCGTCCCCTACACGCAAGCGATGGGCATGCTCCTCACGGGCCGCAAGGCCGAGGCCGCGGAAATGCAATCGATGGGACTGGTCAACGAAGTGGTCCCCGCGGAGGAGCTCGACGCCGCGGTGCAGCGCTGGGTGGACCAGATCCTCGCCTGCGCGCCCAGCTCCGTCCGGGCCGTCAAGCAAATGGTCAGTAGGACCAGCCACCTGAGCGCCACTGATGCCCGAGGCCTCAGGCTGCCGGCACTCATGGCCGCACTCGACAGTGAAGACTCCGCTGAAGGCGTGCTCGCCTTCCAGGAAAAACGCCCGCCTGTGTGGCCGGGCCGCTGAATGCAGCATGAACAGATGCAAGACACCGAACTTCAGCACGAACGGAAGGACAAACCAATGCGGGAAGCACTAGCACCCGGAGTGTGGGGCGTCGTCGCCACTCCATTCCAGGGCAGCACCCTCGATCTGGACACCGACAGCCTGGCCCGGTTGGTGGAGCACTATGAATCCATCGGCGCGACAGGGCTGACTGTCCTGGGTGTCTTCGGCGAGGCGGCCGCCCTGACCGCAGCGGAGCGCAGCCTGGCGCTGGAAGTGGTGGTCGAAGAAACCCGATTGCCTCTCGTGGTGGGTGTGACCTCGCTCTTCACGGGCACGGCAGTCGAAGAAATCCGCGCCGCCCAGGCCGTGGCTGGCGACCGGCTCGCAGCCGTCATGGTGCAGGCCAATTCGGCCCGGCCGGAAGTTGTGATCGCGCACCTGAACGCCATCCACCAGTCCACCGGGGCCAAGGTCGTCCTGCAGGACTACCCAGTGGCCAGCGGCGTCAGCATCGGCACCGAAGCACTCATTTACGTGGTCCAGGCGTGCAAGTTTGTTGTCGCGGTCAAGGCCGAGGCCCCGCCGACCAGTGTGGCCATCGCCCAACTGTCGGCCGCCGTCGACGTCTCGGTGTTCGGCGGGCTGGGAGGTCAAGGGCTGCTGGACGAGCTGGTGGCTGGCGCCGCCGGCGCCATGACGGGGTTCTCCTACCCGGAAGCCCTCGTTGCCTGCGTCCGCGCGTGGCAATCGGGCGGTTACGACGATGCCCGGGACGCGCTGCTCCCGTACTTGCCGCTCATCAACTTCGAGCAGCAGGCCCGGATCGCATTGGCGGTCCGGAAGGAGTGCTTCCGTGAGCGGGGCTTCATCAAGGACTCCGGCGTCCGGCCGCCGGCGACTCCTTTCCCGGAGGTCCTCAGGAACGGAATGCTGACGCATCTGGCTGAAGCGGCCCACGCTTTGGATCTCTCCCTTACCCCCGCCGAGCACACAGTAGGAAGGCTCTAATGGATTTCGGAATCAGCGGCAAGACCGCCTTCGTCGCCGCCTCCACGGGAGGGCTGGGACTGTCCGTCGCCCGCGGGCTCGCGGCCGAAGGCGTCCGGGTTGCCATCACAGGCCGCCGCGGCGAGCTGGCCGAGAAGATCGCAGCAGAGCTGCAGGCTGACGGCCACAGCGCCGTGGCTGTCGAGGCCGACCTGAGCACAGCGGACGGAGTGACCGCCGCCGTCGAACGCGCAGTGGAACTACTCGGTCCCATCGACATCCTTGTCCTCAACGGCCCCGGTCCCAAGCCGGGGGCGGCAGCGAGCCTTGGCGCCGACGAAATCGCGGCGGCGTTCGAGCTGCTCGTGAAGCCGCACCACGCGCTTGTCTCGAAGATCCTGCCGGGGATGCGGGAGCGGCGCTGGGGACGGATCCTGGCCATCGGATCCAGCGGCGTTGTGGCACCCCTGCCCAACCTTGCCGTCTCCAACACGGGCCGCGCAGCATTGGCGGGCTACCTCAAAACCCTTGCGGCGGAAGTGGCTCTCGACGCCGTCACGGTCAACATGATCCTGCCGGGACGCATCGCCACCGATCGCGTCGCCGAACTCGACCGGGCGGCGGCCAAGCGCCGTGGCACCACGCCCGAGGAAATCCAACTCGAATCCCGCAAGACCATTCCGGCCAGACGCTACGGCGAACCGGAGGAGTTCGGCGCCGCCGCTTCTTTCCTCTGCAGCGCCCCCGCTTCCTACATCACCGGCGTCGCGCTTCGCTGCGACGGGGGCCTGATCCGGAGCCTCTAGGTCCGGCCGTCCTCCCGAACAGCCCCAACACCCAATCCCAACCGCTAAGCCAAAGGATGACCATGACTTCCACCGCCACCGAATCGGCAACGTCCGCCCGACAGGATGTTGCCGCCGCGCAGCACCTGATCAACGGCGAATGGACCGGAGAACCCGAAATCCAGCGAATCAACCCGGCCCGCCCGGATGAACTCGCTGCCCTCTCCCCGCGAGGCACCGCCGACGACGTCGACGCGGCCATCACCGCCGCTGCCGCCGCCCAGCCGGCCTGGGCAGCCCTGCCCGCCCCCGCCCGCGGCGCCATCCTCATGACCGCCGGCAACCTGCTCCTCGAGCGCCAAAGCGCGATCGCCGAGGACCTCGTCCGCGAAGAAGGCAAAACCCTCGCCGAAGCCAAGGGAGAGGTCAAGCGCGCCTCGGACGTCCTGCGCTTCTTCGGCTCCCTCGGCTGGGGCGCCACGGGCGAAGTACTTCCCAGTGGGCTCCCGGATACCACCATTACCACCCGGCGCGAGCCGCTCGGCGTCGTCGGGCTCATCACCCCGTGGAACTTCCCCATCGCCATCCCGGCATGGAAGGCCGCCCCCGCACTCATCAGCGGTAACGCCGTGGTCATCAAGCCGGCCGAACTCACCCCGCTCTCCGCGACGCACCTTGCCCGCGCCCTCCACGACGCCGGTGTACCCGCAGGAGTCTTCAACGTGGTCCACGGAAAGGGCCGCGTGGCGGGAGACGCTTTGGCACGCGATCCCCGCATCGCCGGGCTGTCCTTCACCGGATCCACCAAAGTGGGGCTTGGGCTCCAGGAAATCCTGAACGCCCGCCGCGCCCGCGTCCAGCTTGAAATGGGCGGCAAGAACGGCGTCCTAGTGCTCGACGACGCCGATCCGCAGAAGGCCGCCGCGGTAGTCGCAGCCGGTGCGTTCGGACTCACGGGCCAGGCGTGCACCGCGACGTCCCGCGTGTATGTCACCCCGGGTGTCCGCGACGCGTTCCTCGAAGCCCTTGTTGCCGAGGCCGCGGGCTACACCGCCGGTGACGGGCTCGACGGCGCCAAGATGGGCGCTGTGGTGAGCAGCCAGCAGTTCGAACAGGACCAGGCAGCGGTGCGCACCGCCGTCGAACGCGGCGCCACCCTCCTTCACGGAGAGTACGACGGCGACCCCTCCGGAGCGCTGCTCTTCCCTGCCGCGGTGCTCACCGATATTGCGTTTGACGACGCTGCCGTGACCGAGGAAATCTTCGGTCCGGTAGTCGCGGTCCTGCAGGTCCCCGATTACGAGGCCGGACTCGCCGCCATCAATGATTCCCGCTATGGCCTCACCGCAGGCATTTGCACCGACTCCCTGGCCTTGGCCACGGATTTCGCCGCACGCGCGCAGGCGGGCGTGATCAAGGTCAACCGTCCCACGGCCGGCCTGGACTTGAACGTGCCGTTCGGTGGCGTGAAGGACTCCTCCACCAACACCTTCCGCGAGCAGGGCAAGTCCGCACTGGACTTCTTCACGTGGGGCAAGACCGTTTACACCGGTGTGTAGCGCGTCATGACCTATGTGATCGCGCAGCCCTGCGTGGACGTCAAGGATAAAGCCTGCATCGACGAATGCCCTGTGGATTGCATCTACGAAGGCGAACGCTCGCTCTACATCCACCCCTCCGAATGTGTGGACTGCGGCGCCTGCGATCCCGTCTGCCCGGTGGAGGCGATCTACTATTCAGACGATGTCCCGGATGAGTGGGCAGATTATGTCCGGGCCAACGTCGAGTTCTTCGAGGAACTCGGATCCCCGCAAGGAGCCTCGGCGCTGGGAAACCTGGGCCGGGACCACCCGGTGGTTTCAGCGGCACACGTCCCGGGCTGACGTTAGGCGGCCAGCCTGGCCTGGATCGCCCGTCGAAGCGACTCCAGGCTGGGCAGGCCCCTTAAGCCATCGGCCGTACGGTAGACGCGACACGCCATAGCCGGTTCCGCGGTGGACGGGTAGAGGTCAGTTCCGTCCACCATGAACGTCGGGGATCCGTGGAATCCGGCCGTTTCCGCCTCTTCGTCGCTCACAATCTCCCTGACCGAAATCAAGGCCGGGTTGTTCCCTTCCAGCTCCACGGCCCGGGAGAAAAGTTCGCGGGCCGCCGAGCTGTGGGGACAGTCCTGGATGGTGAGCAATTCGAAATCCATGACCCCATTATCCGGCTTTGACCTGTCCGGCTCACAGCAGGTCGGCGTGATGCTCTGCGACGACGTTCGGATGGGCCCGAAGCCGGTACCGGAGGGCGTTGTCCCCGTAGGTTTCCAGAATCGGACTGTTTGTCGGGTCAACGGACAAGCCACGGGCTTTTGCCTGGAACTCAGGGCTCACGGCAAGCTGTGGCATGGTCGCGTCCAGTGCGGGGTTGTAGAAGAAGGGAAGCGAAATCCGGTCCGTGCCTCGAAGGGGTGAGATGACCCGGTGCAGGGTGGCCTTGAGGTAGCCATTGGTGGCCAGTTCCAGCATTTCGCCGATATTGACCACGAAAGTCCCCGGCACTTGTGGGGCGTCGATCCATTTCCCCTGGTACTCGACCTGGAGACCGCCTTTCCCGGGCTCAACCAGGAGAAGCGTGAGCACTCCCCCGTCACGGTGGGATCCTACGCCCTGCTTGGGTTCCGGGTTCGACTCCCCCGGATATCTCACAATTTTGAGGACAGGGAAAGCGCGCTCGGCGAATGCCGCATCAAAAGTGTCCTCGGGTGCTCCGAGCGAAACTGCCAGTGCCCGTAGCAACGCAAGCGAGATGGTACTCAGCCGTTCGGTCCATTCCGAGACAATGTCCCGCATCTCGGGCAACGCCTCCGGCCACAGGTTGGGCCCCTCCAGACGCCAATATTCGGCAATGCCAGGGCCCGGCTCAACAGCATCGCGCTCGACGCCGATGTCGATCTGCTCGCGCCAGTCGATCCCGCCGTCGGTGAGCTCGCCACCAACGCGGGTGTAACCGCGGAACTGGGGGCTGTGGACATTCTCGATCGCGAGCTTTTCCTCTTCCGGCAGCTCGAAAAAGCGCCGCGACACGTCGAGAATCGCGTCCGTCAACTCCTGCGGGATGCCGTGGCCGGCTAGGTAGAGGAAGCCAACCTCATGCATGGCATCTCGCAGTTCGTCACGGAATCGTGCGGCTTCTTCCGGGCCTGCATCCAGACGGGAGAAATCGATCACGGGCAATGTATCGAGAGTCAATGCACTTCGTCCTTTTCATCGAGTGTCGCCGTCGTGTTCATCGAGTGTCGCCGTCGTGCGGATGATCCCTACGCTTCAGTTCGGCTGTTTGGGACGCCACACGCCGAAACGGTTGCCGTGCGGGTCCAGGAGGTGCGCGAACTCGATCGCGCCGTTGTCAACGAACGGAATGGCTACGCTTGCACCGAGAGACTCGGCCCTGGCGATCGCGGCTTTGACGTCGTCAACCTGGACGTAGAAGATCGCCCACGACGTTCCCTCGAGCGAGGTCGTGTCCCACAGCCCGCCCTTGTCGCCATTCACCATCTGGTAGCTGGCAGGAGAGGACTCACCGAAACTCCAGTCGAAGAGCGAGCCGTAGAAGGCCTGCGTGCCCTCCGGATCGGGGGAACCGACTTCGAAGTAGTTCACTATGGAGGCCAAAACTGTTTCCTTTCCACTTCCCTCGCTGATAGTCGGAAGCCGCCCGCGAGACCTGGGGGCGGCCTTTTCGAATGGTTAGGGCATGACCTTGTAGAGATCGACGACGGTCTCTTCCGGGGGTGACTCGAATCCACCCGCGATGCCCGCCTGCATGCGGGGCATGAGAATGCTGTCGCGGAATTTCTCCCAACTTTCTTTCGACTCGTGGACGGCCATGATCGTCCAACCGCCCGCCGACGGGCCTGCTGCGTGGAAAGTCTGGCCCTCGGGCAAGAGCCCCTCTCCTGGGTGAACAGCGGCTATTGACGCCTCGTATTGGTCCTTGGTGCCTCCCGGGAAGAAGTGCACCACTCCGTACGGCTCCATATCTGCTCCTTGCTGGTGTGGATGGGTGTGGACATGCCAAGCAATAGACCCCGCCGCCCGGGATGTCAATGAGTTTTCAAAAGCGGGATCCACATCCGGGATTCAGGTCCAGAATTCGTCTGCCTTGGCCGTGTCCTCGAAGAATTCCCGGCCCTCTACGACCTTTCCGTCGCGGAGAACAAAGGAAATGGCAGTTGCAATATCCAGGGTTTTTCCATCGTTTTCTGCGCGGCTTTGCTGGAGCCCGATGGTGTGGCTTTCTCCACCGACGATGTCCTGGACCGCGGCTTGGAAGGTACCCTGGGAACGTGCTCCCAGCTCGCCGAAATAGGCCAGAATGGCGTCGCGTCCTTGCTTAGTGCCGGACAGCACGCCATTCCCAGCTGCGTACCAGACTGCGTCCTCAGCGAACAACTCGCTGAGTGCCGCCAGATCACCCGTGTTAAAGGCCTCATATCCCCGCCGGACCAATTCGGCGTTTTCTGTAGCTCCCATGTTCGGATACCTCTCCGTCATCCTCGTAGGTCAATGGGACGGCTTAAGGCTATTCCTGGGCAGGGTGCCTGTCGATGGGAAAGAGCTTGAGTTGGGCGACCACGCGAACGCCCGCCGCCGGCGATTCGGTGGCAAGCTTGACCACAAGGGGCCGCACCTGGATGGAGGGTAAGCCGTGATTGATACCGCTGAAGCCGTTCTTCACGACGGCACGACGATTCCCATCGCCATCCACGGAAACGGACGCGCCCTGATGGTTCCGGCCCGTTTCGCCCCTTATCCGCCGGAGGAAGCCGAAACGATGCGCCGGTGGGGCGCAGATCCGGATCTGGGACCCAATCTTGTGAACGGACTCGCGCGATCCCACCGCGTCATCGTCGCCGATTATGAAAGCCACCGGATGGCCCACCCCGCACCGGACACCCTTACTCCACGGAATGTCACGGCTGATCTCCTTGCCATCGCCGATGCCGCTGATGCCGGCAGCTTCGCCTATTACGGCTACTCCTGGCTGGCACTTTGTGGCTTGCAACTAGCAATCCGCACTGACCGGCTCTGGGCGCTAGTGATGGGCGGCTTCCCACCCCTCGATGGACCCTACGAGAGCATGTTGGCGGTCACGCGAGCAGCACATTCCATGTCCACACAATCTGCCGACGTCGTTCCTTCACCGACCGCCGACGTTGAGCCTGGAGACTGGGATTCGGTGCCCGTTCAAACGAACAAAGCACAAACCCGACAATTCGTCACTCTCTACGAGGCCCTTCAAGACTTCGACGATTCCGCCGCCGAAGTCCAGCCGGGTTTGCCCCGCCTTGCCTTCGCAGGATCGGACGATCTGATCGATTACGGCCCGGCATGGGGCAACGTTCATGTAAAGATCGGCGAGCCCCTGACGACACACAAGCAAGAACTCATTGACTCCGGGTGGGATGTCCACGTGCTTCCTGGCCTTGATCACATCGGAGCGATGCGTAGCTCCGTCGTCTTGCCGCTCCTGACGGACTGGCTCCGGAAGGTCGGCTAGGCTGCGCCCTCTTGAGACAGGTCCGGGCCGGTGGGACGATGAAGCGGTGAATCCCTTCCTCGAATTCGTCAGCCACAACTGGTGGCTGATCTTTCCGCTGAGCGGATTGGCTGGCGGGTGGGCGCGGTCCTGGTCCAGGGCCAGCGAAAGGCGGCACCGCCGTCGGGTGGAGCTCTATCAGCTCAAGAACCGCGCGGCGGAAGCGGAGCACGCCAGCCAGGCCGAGGTGGTGCGGCTGCAAGAAGCACACGACGCCGTGAACAGGCGATGGCTCGAATACGAACTCGACATCGCTAAGCTCATCGATTTTCCGGTCATGTCCGATGTCCGCGAACCGCTCACCGTGGAATTTCTTCGGGCCAAGCGGGATGCTGACGGTCTGCGTCCGGCAACTCCGGGAGAAATCACGACGGCGGCCCGGCTGGCTGAGTATCGCGCGGCCGTCCGGAGCTTCGAGCTGGCGTTCGATGTGGCGGAACGGGAAGCCAAGCGCATCAAGGACAGCAACTTCACCGAGCCCGAGCGCCAGCGGCTGGCGACCGCCAGGAAGCTGCTGAGGATCGCTTCTGACAGTGCAGCGACGCCGGCGGAGCGACAGACCGCCTACAAGCGCGCCCGGCGCGAATTGGATGGGCTGATTGTCCTGCCCGAAGCGACCATCGCCGCCCTGGAAGAGAAGATCGCTGGAATACTCGACGCCCCAAAGGCTCCGGACTTCCATCAAAGCTGAGAGGAACCGATCTCAGTGTTTCAAGCGATGGATGATCACATACTTGTGGTGCTTCCGGTGTCGAGTCTTGGAACGACGTGGAGTCAGACCTAGAGGGGGTAACCCAAGGGCTTTCCGCCTGGCTGAGAGCCGAATATTTGCGTAAATCAGGAAGAAGATGAAGCCCAGCGATGGGATGAGCAGCACGAATATCCACGGTAAATTGCCCACGGCGCGCCTCCTATGCTCAGTCTCCGACCCGGCACAGCCGTCGTCAAGATTGCGTTATTAAGTGGTGGACGCCGCGTCGGCTGAGACAAAGGGCTATCCACGGGACCATGCTAGGCGTAGCTTTTTTCTCATCCCGGCACGTCTAACTTGGCCCGCAGCCGGTACCTACCAGGAGGTCATCATGGACAACCTATTCGGACGCGGCGGACTTGGAGTACCGGAGCCGCTCCGACGCTTCCTTCAAGGCGAATCCGACCCTTCGCTCCGCATCGAGCAATACCAAGAGGGGGACACGCTCGTTGTCAGGGTGGATCTGCCTGGAATCGACCCCGCGACCGACGTCGATATCAGCATTGCGGACGACACCCTGCGTATCGAGGCGCGGCGCGAAGAGGATGCCGAACGCGTGGACAAGAAGGGCTACCGCACCGAGCTCCGTTACGGCGAACGGTCCCGAAGCATCCCTTTACCCCGCGGAGTGAGCCAAGACGGCATCGTCGCGACGTATGAGGATGGCGTCCTGGAAATCCGCATCCAGCTCCCCGAACTGTCAGAGCCGCAGACCACGAAGATCCGCGTTGTCCGTACGGGTGGCCGCGAAGCGAATCAGTCTCCGGAGGAGCCGGGGAACTAGCCCGGCCGAGGACGCGGGCCTAAGGGCCTCCGTCCCGCCCGTTGAGTCGCCGCACTTTCTGAAGCAGGCGGGCCGGTCCTTTGCCTTGAGGCGCAGGCGCCTCCGGGGCCGTATCGGGCATTGCGAAGACAGCGATGACTGTGAGCGCGGCGCTCACGAGCACGGCAAGAAACACTGCAGCAGACGCCAAGACAACCGCCTGCGAATTCTTCCCGCCACCGGGGCTGCCGGCGTAGATCGCATTAGCCACGGCGCCGAAAACGGCGACGCCAAGAGAACTGCCGATGGATCGCGCAAAAAGGTTGGTGCCCGTCACCACTCCGCGCTCGTGCCATTCGACGCTGGACTGGGCGGCGATCAGGCTCGGGGTTGCCAGAAGCCCGAGCCCAAGTCCCGCGACAAAGCAGCTGCCCGCGACGAGCACCAGGTTCGGTGTGTAGGCCGTCACGGCGAGGGCCGCCGAACCGATGAGGGTGACGGTGATCCCGATCAACGCTGTTGCCCGGAAGCCGATCCGTAGATAGAAACGGCCCGACTGAGAAGCACTGATGGGCCAGCCGATGGTCAAGGCTGCCAATGACAGGCCCGCAGCCAATGGCGACACCGAAAGCGCACCTTGAAGGAAGGTCGGAACGTAAGAAGTGAGGCCAAGCACGATTGCTCCGGCCCCGAAGGAGATCAGGGCGGTCGTGGCGAGAAGGCGCCTCGAAACCACCCACGGCGGAAGGACAGGCTCAGCTGCTCGTCGCTCGACCAGGACGAAGGCAACGAGTAACACTGAACCAAGGGCGAACACCGCGATGCTGATCGGAGAATCCCAGGCCCATGCCTGTCCACCCTCCAGTGCCCCGAGGATGGTCAAGGTCAACGTGACCGTGAGAAGGGCGGCTCCCAGATAGTCGACGTGGTGCTTTACCCGTTCGATGTTCTCCTGGAATTTTTGAACCAGCATCCACGCCGCCACGAGGCACAGCGGAATGTTGACCAGGAAGATTCCGCGCCACACTCCAAGCGAAGCGAACACGCCGCCCAGTGTTGGGCCGACAACCGACGAGGTGGCCCACACGCTGGCCAGGTAGCCTTGCACCTTTGCACGCTCGGCGAGGGTGTAGATATCGCCGGCGATGGTAATGGCCACCGGGAGGACCGCGCCGGCACCCAAGCCCTGAACCACGCGGAAGGCAATGAGCGCAGGCATGCTCCACGCCAAGCCGCAGAGGATCGATCCGATCAGGAAGAGTCCAATCCCGGTGAGAATGATCGGCTTGCGACCTGCCATGTCGGAAAGTTTCGCGTACACCGGAACGGAAACGGCCTGTGCGAGCAGGTAGGCGGAGAAAAGCCACGGGAACGAGGCAAACCCGCCGATTTCATGCACAATCGAAGGCACCGCAGTCGCCACAATGGTGGCATCGATCGCGACAAGGCCGCTCGAGAGCATCAGGGCTATGAGTATCGGGCCCCGCTTGGATCGGAAGCCTACGCCGTCGCTTTCAGTTGCCATCTCCGGGCCTGTCTTTCCCCTATGCCGCGGCGTATCCTAATTACGTTCCCGGCACCGGCCTCGGCCGGCATTCTTGTCTGCACCCACCATTTTTCCCTGCACCCACTTAGTTAGGCGCCATCCATGGAGATGAACATCAGGGACCACTGGGACATGCTCAGCCCCGAAACGCGGCATTGGCTAATCGACAACCCTGGATGCGTGGTCTTGCCGCGGACCCTCACGGAGATACTCCATAAGGAAACCGGCATCACCCCGGATGCCGACCAGCACAGCCAGGTCAGCCTCTCCCCCGAGGATCTGAGGTTCCTCCGGGCCAAGTCTGAAGAAAACACGGTCCGGCCGACGTAATCGATGCCAGGGCACTCGACTGCGTCAGTCGTCGTCGTCATCCGCTGGCACCGGTGGTTTGGCCGCCTCGAGTAGCGGTCCCACTGCGCCGTCCGCGCCGTAGTCCCCCTCCGCGTACTGGCCGATTTCCGACTCTGCTGTGCGCCCCGGAACTGTTCCTGCGTCACCGAGGTCGGCTTTTGCGTAGCGCCCGGATTCCTTGGCTTTCCCACCCAAGGGTTCGGGCAAGCCGCCTTGGCTGCCCGCCGCTCCGTAGTCTCCTTCGCTGTATTGGCCTTCTTCGTCTTCGGAGTGCCGCCCGGGTTCCGTTCCCGTCTTGCCGTACTCCCCCTCGACGTAACGGCCCCTGAGTTCCGGTTCCTCGCGAGCTCCGCTTGTCTCATCTTCAGTGGGTTCTTCGACGCCGCTGCTGTCGGACATGATCTTGCCTTTCCCGCAACCAACCTTGCGTCTCTTCGGCGCCCCTTAAGTTTATCGAGGGGCTTTGCGGCACAACAGGGCGCTGGACCTAGGGACTCTGAAGTGCCAGTTTTGGTTCGTAGCTTTCGAGCCCGACGCTTGCCCTCACGAGTGCCCGCAGTTCCGCCAACCTTCCATTGATGGCTCCTGCCGCCCGGGCCTGGATCAGGACGTTTCCGAGTGCCGTGGCTTCGACCGGACCTGCTATCACGGTCTTGCCGGTGGCGTCCGCGGTGAGCTGGCACAACAGCCTGTTTTGCGAGCCCCCGCCCACGATGTGGACCACTGACGTCCGCTTTCCGGACAGTTCTTCGGCGCGCGACAGGGTCCTGGCGTAGGCGGCGGCGAGGCTGTCCAGGATGCAGCGCACGACGGCGGCCGGCCGGTCCGGGAGGACGGCACCGCCGGCGTGGACCGCGGATCTGATCCGTTCGGGCATGTTGTCCGGGGCGATGAACGCGAGATCGTCGGCGTTGATTTGGGGACCGGCGGCGGGAAGTGCCGCCGCGGACTCCAGAAGCGCGGCGAGTTCCTGTCGGTGCCCTTCGGCCGCCCACGTGCGTTGGCATTCGCTGAGCAGCCACAGGCCGCCCACGTTGCGCAGGTACCGGACGGTTCCGTCGACGCCGCGTTCGTTGGTGAAGTTGGCCAAACGGCTTGACTCGTCCAGGACCGGGCTGTCCAGCTCAACGCCCACGAGGGACCAGGTGCCGGAGGAAATGTAGGCGAAGTCTTCCTGCCGGGCCGGAACGGCCGCCACGGCCGAGGCGGTGTCGTGCGATCCCACGGCAACCACCGCGGTCTCCGCGGGCAACCCTGTCCGGGCCGCGATCTCCGTCAGCAGCGTGCCTACGGTTTCGCCCGGCTGGATGATGGCCGGGAACAGGTTTTTGGGCAGGCCGAGTGCCCTGAAGAATTCGCTGGCCCACTCCCCCGTGACGGCGTCGAAAAGCCCGGTGGTGGAAGCATTCGTGGCCTCGGTACGGCGTTGCCCCGTCAGTTTGAACGCAATAAGGTCCGGAATCAACAGAGCCTGGACGCCGCGCAGTTCACGCTCCGTGGCGAGCTGGTAGATGGTATTGAACTGCAGGAACTGCAGACCCGTGGTGGCATAGAGCCGCGCCGGGTCCAGGACCTTGTGGACGTCCGCGACGGCGGTGCGGCCGCGCTCGTCGCGGTAGCTGAACGGCTGGGTCCGCAGGACACCGGAGGCATCCACGAGTCCGTAGTCGACGGCCCACGTGTCGATCCCGATACTGGCAATCCGATCCCCGCTTGCGGCGGCCGTTTCGGCGGCCGCCGCAAGTCCCGTGAGCACCTCACCGAACAGGGCGTCGAAGTCCCAGTGGAGTCCGCCGTCGAGCTCCACGACGCCGTTGGGGAAACGGTGCACCGTTTCCAGCGAGACCGTTTTTCCGGACGCGGGGCCGCCGGTGACCCGGCCGAGCATGACGCGCCCGGAGGACGCTCCGATATCGACGGCGGCGAAAACGCCGGCGCCGGCCTCCTTCCCGCTCATCGGAGGAAGGCTGCTGCGACGCCCGCGTCGACCGGGATGTGCAGGCCGGTGGTGTGCGAGAGTTCGTTGCTGGTGAGCACGGCGGCGGCGTTGGCGACGTGCTCGGGGAGGACTTCGCGTTTGAGCAGGGTGCGTTGGGCGTAGTACTTGCCCAGTTCCTGCTCGTCGACGCCGTAGACGGCGGCGCGCTTGGCGCCCCAGCCGCCGGCGAAGATCCCGGAGCCGCGGACCACGCCGTCGGGGTTGATGCCGTTGACGCGGATGCCGTGTTCGCCCAGTTCCGCGGCGAGGAGCCGGACTTGGTGGGCTTGGTCTGCCTTGGTGGCGGAGTAGGCGATGTTGTTCGGGCCGGCGAACACCGAGTTCTTCGAGGAAATGTAGACGATGTCCCCGCCCATGCCCTGGTCGATCATGACCTTCGCCGCGGCTTTGGAGACCAGGAACGAGCCCTTGGCCATGACGTTGTGCTGCAGGTCCCAGTCCTTCTCCGTGGTTTCCAGCAAGGGTTTGGAGATCGACAGGCCGGCGTTGTTGACCACCAGGTCCAGCCCGCCGAAGGCCAGGACGGCCGCGTCGATGGCTCCCTGCACCTGGGCTTCGTCGGTCACGTCTGCCTGCACGCCGATAGCGACGTCGTCACCGCCGAGTTCGGCCGCGACGGCCTGGGCGTTGTCCAGGTTGAGGTCCGCGATGACCACGCAGGCGCCTTCCGCGGCAAGGCGGGTCGCGATCGCCTTCCCGATGCCCGACGCCGCGCCTGTCACCAACGCGATGCGCGTGGCGTGGGACTTGGGCTGGGGCATCCGGGCGAGCTTGGCTTCCTCGAGGGCCCAGTATTCGATCCGGAACTTCTCGGATTCCTCGATCGGTGCGTAGGAGGAGATGGCCTCGGCTCCGCGCATCACGTTGATCGCGTTGAGGTAGAACTCCCCGGCGACCCGTGCGGTCTGCTTGTCCTTGCCGTAGGAGAACATTCCGACGCCGGGGACCAGGACGATGGCCGGGTCCGCGCCGCGCAGGGCCGGGGAATCCGGGCCGGCGTGGCGGTCGTAGTACGCCTGGTAATCCTCGCGGTACGCGGCGTGCAGTTCCGTCAGGCGCGCGATGCTCTCCCCGATGCCGGCGCCGGCGGGAAGATCCAGGACGAGCGGCTTGACCTTGGTCCGCAGGAAGTGGTCCGGGCAGGAGGTGCCCAGCGCCCCGAGGCGCGGATGCTCGGCGCCTTCGAGGAATTCCAGGACCCGCGGGTCGTCGCTGAAGTGGCCCACCTGCGGTTTGTCGGCCGAGGCGAGGCCGCGGATCACCGGGGCCAACGCGGCCGCCTTGGCTTTCCTTTCGGCTTCCGGGAGCGCACCGTAGCCGGGGAGCGTGGCGCCGAAAGGCTCGGCTTTGCCGTTCTGGGCGATGTAGCGTTCGGCCTGTTCGATGATCCAGAGGGAGTTGGCTTCGGCTTCCTCGCTGGTGGCGCCCCAGGCGGTGATGCCGTGGCCGCCCAGGATGGTGCCGATGGCCTGCGGGTTGGCTTCCTTGATCGCGGCGATGTCCAGTCCCAGTTGGAAACCGGGGCGGCGCCAGGGCACCCACACGACCTTCTCGCCGAAGACCTTCGAGGTCAGGGCTTCGCCGTCCACCGCCGTCGCGATCGCGATGCCGGAGTCCGGGTGCAGGTGGTCCACGTGCGCGGCGTCCACGAGCCCGTGCATCGCGGTGTCGATCGACGGCGCGGCGCCGCCCTTGCCGTGCAGGCAGTAATCGAAGGCGGCCACCATGTCGTCTTCGCGCTCGACGCCGGGGTAAACGGCCTTGAGGGCCTGCAGCCGGTCCAGCCGCAAAACCGCCAGGTTGTCCGCCTTCAGGGTTCCCAGGTCCCCGCCGGAACCCTTGACCCACAACAGCTCGACGTCCTCCCCGGTCACCGGGTCCTTCTCCGTGCCCTTCGCCGAGGTGTTCCCTCCGGCGAAGTTGGTGTTCCTTTTGTCCGCGCCCAAGCGGTTGGAACGGGCGATCAGTTCTTCAACAGTCTTGTTGGTTGTGTTCTGCATATTCATGCCTAAGCGCCCCATCCGGCTTGCTGGCCGCCCACGCGGTCCTCGTTGATCTTCTTCTGGTAGCCGCTCGCCTTGAACGCGGTCATCGGGTCCGCGGGCAGGCCGCGCGATTCACGCCACTCAGCCAGGACCGGCCGGACATCCGTGTAGAAGGCGTCGTTGAAAATGCCGTTCGCGGCAAGGACGTCGCCTTCACGCTGCGCCTCGGTGAGCGCGTCCGTGTCGATAAGCAGGGCTCGGGCCGTCATTTCCTGGACGTTGAGCACGGAGCGGATCTGGCCCGGGATCTTCTCCTCCAGGTTGTGGCACTGGTCCAGCATCAAGGACACCCCCGAATCCTTTCCGAAGCCCCCGCCGCGGACGACTTCGTGCATGATGCGGAACAACTGGAAAGGATCCGCGGCACCGACAATCAGGTCATCGTCCGCATAGAAGCGCGAGTTGAAGTCGAAGGAGCCCAGCTTGCCCAGGCGCAACAACTGCATCACGATGAACTCGATGTTGGTTCCCGGGGCATGGTGGCCGGTATCCAGGCACACGAAGGCCTTCTCCCCCAGAGCCAGCGTCTGGGCATAGGACGTGCCCCAGTCCGGAACGTCCGTGTGGTAGAAAGCCGGCTCGAAGAACTTGTACTCCAGCACCAGGCGCTGGTTTCCGCCCAGTCCCGCGTAGATCTCCTGCAGGGATTCCGCGAGGCGGTCCTGCCGGCCGCGCATGTCATCCTGACCAGGGTAGTTGGTGCCGTCCGCCAGCCAGACCTTCAGGTCCCGGGAACCCGTGGCGTGCATGATCTCGATGCACTCCAGGTGGTGATCGATCGCCCGGCGGCGCACCGCGGCGTCGGAGGACGTCAGGGAGCCGTACTTGTATTCGTCGTCCTGGAACGTGTTGGAGTTGATGGTCCCCAGCCCGACGCCAAGGTCCGCCGCGTACCCGCGGAGGGCGGAGTAATCGTCCACCTTGTCCCACGGGATGTGCAGTGCCACAGTCGGTGCAAGACCCGTCAGCTCGTGGACTTTCGCGGCGTCAGCCAGCTTCTCCTGGATGGTCCGCGGGGTGCCGGGCGTGCCGAACACCTTGAATCGCGTGCCCGAGTTGCCGTAGGCCCAGGACGGGACCTCGATGGCCAATTCGCCGAGGCGGCCGAGGGCCGCTTCCGTCGTGTTCATGGTTTTTCCTTCTGTTGCCTGTGCGTCGTCTTCGAACAGCAGTGCGTTTCTTTTGAATCAATTCCGTCTTGAATCGTTTCATTCAAGAGCCTACTCACACGGTAGGGCCTGCTTCCATGGCGTGTCAACAGTCAATCCCGGAGATCGCCGATCGAACCACGTAATATTGATCAAGCGGTTTGATTCGATTCATCAATTGGGAGGTAGAGAGTGCCAAGCGGCCCGGGAGCAAAGCTGACTGACGTCGCCGCCCTTGCCAGAGTTTCGGTCGGAACAGTTTCGAATGTCCTCAACCGGCCGGACCAAGTCTCGTTCGACAAGAGGACCCGCGTTCTTGCCGCCATCGAAGAGCTGGGATTCGTGCGCAACGAATCAGCCCGCTCACTGCGGTCCGGCTCCACCAGGAGCCTCGGCATGTTGGTGCTGGACGTGCGAAACCCCTTCTTCACCGATGTCGCTTTGGGCGCTGAAAACGTCGCCGAAGACCACAAGCACTCCCTGATACTGGCCAACAGCGCCGAAGACGCCGGCCGCGAGGAGGCCTATCTGGACCTCTTCGAGCAGCAGCGGGTCCAAGGCGTCCTCATCACGCCGTTCGGACAAGTTCTTCAACGGCTGGAAAGAATGCGCGACCGGGGTATCCCTTCTGTACTCGTCGACAGGCTCGCAAGCACGGATCAGTTCTGCTCGGTTTCGGTGGACGACGTCGCCGGCGGCGCCACTGCCCTGGAGCATCTCGTCAGCGTCGGCTCGGTACGTCCTGCATTCGTCGGCGGCCCCTTCACCCTGCATCAGGTCGAGGACCGATACCGGGGTGCCGCCGACGCGGCCGCACGTGCCGGAGTCCCGCTTCAACTATTCGAAACGCCCGATCTGAAATTCGAACGCGGACGCCGGATTGGAGATCTCATCGGGAATCTCCAACCTGACAAGCGCCCGGACGCCGTGTTTGCCGCCAACGATCAATTAGCCCTAGGGCTTTTGCAATCCTTCGCCGCGAACGGGCTCCACGTGCCCGAGGACATCGCCATCGTCGGGTTCGACGACATCGATTTCGCCTCCCAGTCGAGCATCCCACTCAGCTCCATCAGTCAACCGAGGCAGCTGATCGGCGAGCGTGCCGCCCAACTCCTGTTCGACGAAATCGACGCCGAACCCGGCCACGTACATAGCCAAGTGGTGTTCACGCCGGAGCTCGTGGCGCGGCAGAGCACCCTGCGCCGCTAAGCGGAACCCTTCGATCCGGCCGTCGGCACCAGATCGCCCTTTTCGGATGAAATGAGCGATATGTAAGTCTCCAGTTGGGACCGAAGCTGATCCGCCGAGTGATGTTCCGGCGTCAGCGTGGCCGTGATCTGGGCACCGAGCGCAAACGTCATGATCCCGCCGACGATGTCGTCGTCGTTGAGACCTTCTTTCAGTTCGCCGAGTTCCCTGGCTTCACGGAGCTTGTCGAACAGGGCGTCACGCCATTGCTCCATCGAGGAATCATGCAAGGCGGCCTTCGCCGGGTCCGTCAGTGCGCGCTGCCAGAAGGCGATCGCGATTCGCGCTTCGTTTAGCCGCTCGGCGTCGAGCGGCAATATTTCATGGCAGTAGCTGCGCAACGCCGACAGTCCCCGCAGGCCGGCGGTGGAGTCGCTCATGCGGCTATTCGTCTGGTTGAAGACGTGGCCGAAAGCAAACGTCAAGAGATCGTCTTTCGTGGGGAAGTACGGCTTGAGCGCGCCGTTGGCAAAGCCCGCTTCCGTTGCTATCTCGCGCATCGTGGCACCCTCGATCCCCCGGCTGGCGATGATCCGCCACGTGGCTTCGACCAGCTCCACCCGGCGCTTGTCGTGGTCTACGATCTTCGGCACTCTTTCCCCAAATCTTTTTTCTACAACCGTTGTGACTCAGATTACACGATGCTATTCTCTACACACATAGAAAATAAACCGCCACTCACAAAGGCCTTCCATGAGCACAACCTCCTCTCCAGAAATCGCCGACATGGCTGAGATTGCCGGACTGTCTCCGTATGCCTTGACCAGTGCCGAAGACATCACGGCCGTCAGGGGCATTTTGGCCGACGCCGGGCTCTTCGACGGATCCATCCGGATCGCCTACCTTGGCCTCCTTGATCCCCCTCGCGATTCAGGAGCGGGCGAAACGGAGACTCCGGACCGCAGGTTCAGGGCGTTCCTGCACAACGTCTTGAGCGGTGCGGCACAGGACGTCGTGGTCTCCGTGACACACCAGGAAGTCGTCTCGAAGGTAGATCTTGACACCTCGGTGACGGGCGAGCTTCCGGTCATCGAAGAAGAATTCGAGGTGGTCGAAGAGATCCTCGCCCAGGACGAGCGGTGGCTCAAGGCCTTGGCTGACCGGAACCTCGACGTCAGCAAAGTCAGGGTCGCTCCCCTTTCGGCCGGCGTCTTCGAGTACCCCGAGGAGAAAGGCCGCCGGATTCTGCGCGGCTTGGCATTCGTCCAGGAGTTCCCCGCGGACAGCGCCTGGGCCCACCCCGTGGATGGGCTGGTTGCCTACGTTGATGTCGTCAGCAAGACGGTGGACCAGGTCCTGGATTTCGGCGCCGTCCCGGTGCCGGCAGAACATGGCAACTTTACGGACCCGGAGCTGACCGGACCGATGCGCACCACGCAGAAGCCGATCCACATCACCCAGCCGGAGGGTCCGAGCTTCACCGTCCACAATGGAAACCACGTCGAGTGGGAGAAGTGGAGCCTGGACATCGGCTTCGATGTCCGGGAAGGCGTCGTTCTCCACAATGTCGCGTTCGACGACGTCGATCGCCGTCGCAGCATCCTCAAGCGGGCTTCCATCGCCGAAATGGTGGTGCCATACGGCGACCCCTCACCCGTGCGCTCCTGGCAGAACTACTTCGATACCGGCGAATACCTCGTGGGCCAATACGCTAACTCGCTCGAGCTCGGCTGCGATTGCCTCGGCGAAATCACCTACCTCAGCCCGGTAGTCAGTGACGCGTTCGGCCGGCCACGGGAAATCCGAAACGGAATATGCATGCACGAAGAGGATTGGAGCATCCTCGCCAAGCACAGCGACCTCTGGAGCGGCGTGAACTACACCCGCCGGAACCGCAGGCTCGTCATCAGCTTCTTCACGACTATCGGCAACTACGACTACGGCTTCTACTGGTACCTCTACCTTGACGGCACCATCGAGTTCGAAGCCAAGGCCACCGGCGTCGTCTTCACGAGCGCCCACCCCGGAAAGGGCTACCCGTTCGCCTCGGAGCTCGCCCCGGGCCTTGGGGCGCCCTTCCACCAGCACCTCTTCAGCGCCCGGCTGGACTTCGCCATCGACGGCTTGAGCAACAGGGTCGAGGAAGAGGACGCCGTCCGGGTACCGATGGGAGAAGGCAACGAACGGGGCAACGCCTTCGCCCGCCGTCGGACGGTGCTTAAGAGCGAGTCGGAGGCCGTGCGCGAGTCTGACATGGCGGCGGGACGGGCCTGGATCATCTCCAATCCCGACTCACTCAACCGCCTGGGCGACCCCGTGGGATACAAGCTCCACGGACAAGGCCATCCCATGCTCCTCGCCGATCCCCAATCGTCCATCGCCCAACGCGCAGCCTTCGCCACGAAGGACCTATGGGTGACCCGCTATGACGAGAACGAGCGCTACCCCAGCGGCGACTTCGTCAACCAGCACTCCGGAGGAGCCGGACTGCCGGCCTACATCGCCCGCGATAGGGACATCGACGGACAAGACATCGTCGTATGGCACACCTTCGGGCTGACCCACTTCCCCCGCCCCGAGGACTGGCCGATCATGCCCGTCGACACGGTGGGATTCAAACTCCGCCCCGAAGGTTTCTTCGACCGGAGCCCCGTACTCGACGTTCCGCCGTCGAAACCCGCCTCAGGCGGCCACTGCCACATGGAGGCCCAGAAATGAGTTTAACAACCGGGAAAGAGACCACTGAGGTGGGACACCCGCATCATCATCGACGTCGTCTCGGCGTCCCTGCGGTGACCTTCATGATCATCGCCGCCTCGGCTCCGCTCACTGTCCTCGCCGGCGGCGTGACGACGACGTTTGCCGTCACCGGAGTCACTGGCGTGCCGCTGTCCTTCCTGCTGCTCGGCGGAACCCTCGCCGTGTTCGCCGTCGGCTACGCGGCCATGAGCCGGTACGTCGTCAACGCCGGCGCCTTCTATTCCTACGTGGCGCAGGGCATCTCCCGGCCGGTCGGCGTCGGGGTTTCCATGGTGGCCCTGATGGCCTATAACTTGATGCAAGTCGGCATCTACGGCCTCTTCGGCTTCACCGTCTCAAGCCTGATCAACGAACGCTTCGGCATCACCGTCCCGTGGTGGATTCCGGTGCTTGTCTGCATCGCCGTCGTTGCATTCCTCGGCGTGAACCGCGTGGACCTGTCAGCGAAGGTCCTCGGGGTGCTCGTCGGCCTGGAGTTCCTCGTGGTGATTGTCTACGACGTCGTCTCCTTTGCCGTGGCCCCCGAGGGAGTCAGCGGAGCGCCGCTCAGCACGCAGAGCCTTTTTGTGCCGGGCGTCGGGGCGGTCCTCTCCTTCGGCATCGCGGCGTTCATGGGATTCGAATCGGCCGCGATCTACGGCGAGGAAAGCAAGGACCCCAAGCACACCGTAGCCCGGGCTACGTATACCGCGGTGGCCATCATCGCCTTGTTCTACGCCGTTTCCTCGTGGGCCATGGCGGTCGGAACCGGACCGTCCGCAGTGGTGGACGCTTCCGCGAAACAAGGACCGGACCTGATGTTCGGTTTCCTCAGTGACCATGCCGGCGTACTTCTCGCTGACCTGGCCCGCCTGCTCTTCGTCACCAGCCTCTTCGCAGCTCTCGTCAGCTTCCACAATGCCGCAGCCCGCTATTTCTTCTCCCTGGGCCGGGAACAAGTCCTGCCGCGCAAGCTGGGCGCAGTACGGCGGCACAGCGGCGCCCCCTACGCCGGGTCGATCGCCCAGACGGTGATCGCCGTCGTGGTCACGGTGGCTTTCGCCATCGCGGGGACCGGATCATCGCTGGGCGACCTCTACCCTGTCCTGACCATGTTCACGTGGCTGACGAACGACGGCGCCATGGGACTTGTCCTCTTGATGACCGTTGTCTCGCTGGCGGTCATTGGGTTCTTCCGCAAGAACAGGCATGACGCTGGAATCTGGACCCGCCTGATCGCCCCTGCCCTGGGGTTCGTGCTCCTTGCGGCGATCTTCGTGCTGATCGTGGTCAACTTCAACGTACTGCTCGGCCAAAACGAGACCAATGCGCTGACGCTCGTCCTGCCTGCCACGATCATCGTGCCCGGGCTGGTGGGGATCGCCTGGGCGTTCCGCCTCCGCCGGAGCAACCCGGCCGTGTATCGGCGGATCGGTCACGGCGAGGAGGGGCCGGCGGCCGTCCATCTCGGCGACGAAGACGACGTGTAGCGCCGGGACTGACGACTTGTGAACAACATGCACACAACCCTTTCGATCGTCATGCTCGCTTGCTGTGCCCTCGGAATCTGGAGCCCGATGCGTGAAGGATTGGTCAGGAACCTTAGCCAGTGGGGGCCGATGGCACTCATGCTCATTGCGATGGCGGACACAACCGTCGGGCCAGGCATTGTGCCGGGCGTCGTGTGGGGCCTTCTCCTGCTCCTCACGTCCCCTCTTCCGCTGGTGCTCTTGCCCAAGGATCGCCGGGGCGGCATGGAAATACACCGCTCCTTGTCCATGGTGGCCATGTTCGCCATTTTCGTCACAACCCTTCCCACTGTCCCGTCAAGTTCTGTACACCAAGCACATGCGCATTCAGGACTCGGTGGAGCGAATCCGGCCCTGGCAGTTGCCCTCGCGGCAGCGGTCATCGCCTACTCAATCGCCCTGGCCGCCCGAACCCTTCGACCAAATGGCCGCGGACACCGTCGTCACGCGTCTGCATCGCTTGAGGCGATCTCTTCGGCGGGCGCCTTGGGCGCCATGATCCTGATGGCCGTCTGACCGCAAGTGCCTTGTCCATAGAAACCATTACCAACTCAGAGTGGAGTAAACCCTTGGAAAGCTACGACGCCCTCCTCGCTTCAATCACCCCGACCACCGGCGAAAGCCGGACCATTATCGACCCCGCCACGGGCACCGTTGTCGGCGAGGCCCCGGTTCACACGGTCGACGACCTCGAACGCGCGGTCGCCGCCGCCCAGGTAGCCCAACCAGCGTGGGCCGCTCTGGGCCACGACGTCCGCTCCGCCGCGCTCCTCAGGGCGGCAGACGCCGTCGAACGCTCCGCCGAGGAACTTGCCCGGCTGCTCTCCCGCGAGCAAGGCAAACCGCTCAACGGCCCCAACGCCCGCTTCGAAGTCGGCGCCTGCGCGGCCTGGCTCCGCGCCACCGCCGCCACCCCGCTCGAGGTGGAAACCGTCGTCGACGACGGCGAAACCCGCGCCGAACTCCACTACCGGCCCATCGGCGTCGTCGGCGCGATCGGCCCCTGGAACTGGCCCATGATGATCACCATTTGGCAGATCGCCCCCGCCCTCCGGATGGGCAACGCCGTCGTCGTCAAACCCTCCGAATACACACCCCTGTCCGTGCTGGCCCTGGCCGCCGTGATCAACGAAGAACTCCCCGAAGGCCTCCTCACGGTGGTCTCCGGCGGCCGGGGCGTCGGCGCCCGGCTCGCCGAACACCCGGCCATCGGCAAGGTCATGTTCACCGGTTCCACCGCCACCGGCAAAGCCGTCATCCGCTCCAGCGCGGACACGGTAAAGCGCCTCACCCTCGAACTCGGCGGCAACGACGCCGGCATCGTCCTGCCCGATGCAGACCCCAAAGCCGTCGCCGAAGGACTCTTCTGGGGTGCCTTCATCAACACCGGCCAGACCTGCGCCGCACTCAAGCGCCTCTACGTCCACGACTCCCTCTATGAAGCAGTGTGCACCGAGCTTGCTGCCGTTGCCGCCGCGATGCCCATGGGGGTTGGTTTGGACGAAGCGAACGTGCTGGGACCGCTGCAGAACCGGCAGCAGTTCGACATCGTCGCGAAGCTCGTGGATGCCGCCCGCGATTCCGGCGCCCGCATCCTGCTCGGCGGCAACCCCGACGACGGCCAGCCCGGCAACTTCTACCCCACCACCCTCGTAGCCGACATCGACAACAGCAACCCCCTCGTCGCCGAGGAACAGTTCGGCCCGGCCCTGCCCATCATCCGCTACGGCACCGTGGACGAGGCCGTCGCCATGGCGAACGCGCTCGACGTCGGACTCGGCGCCTCCGTCTGGTCCTCCGACCTGGACGCTGCCCGTGACGTTGCCGCCCGCCTTGAGGCCGGAACCGTATGGATCAACAAACATGGCAACGTCGACCCGCGGGTCCCCTTCGGCGGCGCCAAGCAATCCGGCTATGGCCTGGAATTCGGCGCCGAAGGCCTCAAAGCCCTCGGGGTCCCCCAGGTGATCAACGGCTGACCCAACTGACTAGCAGTTGTTGTCGTTTTGAAGCCCCAGAACGACAACAACTGTCAGCTAGTTGGGGCGTGCCGCCGTCGCCTCTGAATCTCGACGTAGGCGGTGACAAGGAGCAAGACAACCACTGCGAGGGCCAACGCGACGGCGGCGGGAACCACAGCGCTCACCGGTATGAGCAACACGGCGATCACCACGGTCGGCACCGCCCACGGCAGCACCGCGCGCGGAGGCTGACCGTAGCGAAGCGACACGATCGCATTGCAACTATAGAAGAGGGCCAGACCTCCCCCGAGAGAAATCCCGGAACCGAGGGGCAAGTGCTCATAGGGGGCTGGAATGGCCGTCGCAATCGCCCCGGCGATTGCAGTTACCCCCAAAACCAGAAGAAACGGCATGAACAACGTGGTCTGAAGGATCCCGGCGAAATCGGACCGGGCCTGCAGTCGCTCGAGCCCTGCCGTGACTGTCCCCGTGCCGTATTGGAAGAATGCCCAGCCGAGCAGGGCAACCACGAGGAATCCGAGCGCACCGAGCAGGCCTGCGCCCGGGCCCCAATCGTCAGACACCTCGGTGACGATCGTGAAGATGGACTCGCCGAGCACAATGATGACGAACAAGCCAAGCCGCTCGGATGCGTGCTCGATGTTGATGCCAGCGATGCCGCGGTCAGGCCAAAGGCGGGCGCTAAGAGCCATCATGCCAATCTCGACAACGATCGCGGTGGCCCACAGAACGACGGCAATGTGGAGAGGCAAGGAGGCGGAGAGGAGCCAGAGGACGGCCGTGCCGCCGTTGTAGATCCAAATCCGCCACGGAAATTCGGCCGAATTTTCACGGTGCTGGTACAGCCACAAGATCAGCAGAACCACGCGAATGGCGGCATTGGCCAGCGAAAAGGCCCAAGCACGTTCGCCAAAGGCACCGGGCGCGGCGGCGGCCATGATGCTCGCCGCCGCCATCGCCGCGAGCATCGCGACGCCCAGAGCCCGGGATGACAAACCTGGCAGGAGGTTGACTACGGAGACAATGTTCACCCAAGCCCACCACGCCGGAAAGAAAAGCAGGACGAAGGTGCCGAACTCAGCCCATCCGGGGTCGCCGTGGATCCCGCGCGCAAGCTGCCCGACGAAAGCCACAAAGACGAGGTCGAAGAACAATTCCATCCAGTGGACGCGGCGAGGGTCACGGGCCACCTCGTGTTTCAACGCGCCAGGAACCGACGACTTATCCATCATTGACCCATGCTATTGGCTGCCGGACTTGCCGTTGCTCCAGTTCGGCCCGCGAGATAGTAGCATTCGTAATGCAGGAATACGCTGTGCGCGAGCGTCATACCGACAGGGATAGGTTGCGGGGGCAAGCAAAGTCAATGGATTCGGAACCGGTACAGCCAGAGGTAACCCCTCGATTCAGCAACACCCGGAAGCAGAATACCGAGCTTGCCGTCCAGCAACTCCGGGACGGCGGGTTCACGAACATCCAGGTGGATGAATTCCTCGAGACGCTGCACCGCATGGAGGCCGACGAGTCGATACTTGCGCCGCTGACGAATGCCCTGCTCGCGATGAACGTCTCGGTCCAGTGGCTCACGTAGGAACCGCCAGCACTCCACGACCCCGATCCGGCTAATCGGACTCGGCCTCCTGCTCGATGCGTCGGCGCTGCTCCTCGAGCTCCTTCTCACCTTCGTCTTCAGCTTGATAAAGCTTGGAGTTGGTGATCCGGAGTTCACGCATCACGGCGTCGAGCTTCACGTGGAGGGCGGCGCTGTCTCTATTCTGGGTGTTTTGGATGATGAAGACCATCAAGAACGTCACGATGGTAGTGCCGGTATTGATGACCAACTGCCAGGTATCCGAAAATCCCAGGAGTGGTCCCGTAAACGCCCAAACAATGAGGATGATTACTGCCGCGCTGAACACCCAGGCGTGGCCGAGAACTTTGGCCACCTTGGTGGTGAACCGGGTGAAAAAATCCGGACGGGAACCGCTGTCTTCGCTCATCCAGCCATCATCCACCCACTACCGGGTTGGCACCTACCCATCCTGCAGCTCGGTGCCGTTTCGGCCCAAACGCTTTCCAACGTTGTAATCTTCAGCTAAGGACGGTCGCTGACGTGCGCGGAAGAAGGAAAAGTGGCAATTACCATGCGGGATGTGGCCCAGGCGGCCGATGTGTCTATCAAAACCGTATCGAACGTCATCAATGACCATCCAAACATCAAAGCCGAGACCCGCGAGCGGGTTTTGCTGGCCATCGAGAAACTCGGCTATCAGCCGAATCTCTCGGCCCGGGGCTTGCGGTCCGGACGCACGGATGTCATCAGCCTCATCATCCCGGATCTGAAGAATGCCTACTTTGCAGAGCTCGCCGATGCCGTCATGACGGCCGCCTCAAAACGCGGGAAAGTGGTGATCATCGAGCAAAGCGGAGGCTCCCGGACGCGCGAGCTGGAGATCCTGCATGGCCCCCGGATGCGAATGGTCGATGGCGTCCTGTACAGCGTGCTCGGCCTGAGCCAGGAAGACGCAGGCCTCATCGAGATTCCGACTCCCATGGTCCTCCTGGGTGAGCGGATCTTTCACGGCCCCACGGACCACGTGACCATGCAAAACATCGAGGCTTCGCAGGCAGCTACCGACCACCTCCTCCAACGCGGACGAACGAAACTACTCGCTTTTGGTGCCCACCGAAATGAAGTCATCGGTTCAGCCGGGCTTCGCTTGGAAGGTTACCGCCGCGCCTTGCAGAAGGCGGGGCTGGATTACCGGGACGAACTGGCAATCGATGTCCAGTCGTGGCACCGTTCCGACGGCGCCCAGGCAATGCGGCACGTCCTGGAGTCCGGGCTGGAGTTCGACGGCGTCGTGGCCTTCAACGACTCCATCGCCCTAGGGGCGATGCGTGTCATGCAGGATGCTGGACTGAGAATCCCTGAGGATGTGGCGATCATCGGCTTTGACGACATCGACGAAACCCGGTATTCACTCCCGACGTTGTCAACCATAGATCCGGGCCGTCGGGAGATCGCCGAGACCGCCGTCGCGATGCTCCTGGAACGAATCGACGGCGCGGCCGAAGCGACGCCTGCCCGCGAGTTTGAAGCCGGGTTCAAGGTCATCAGCCGGGAATCCACGGCGATCTAGCCCGCCGAAGACGCCGTCGGATTTCTTCTTGACATGTAAGTCCGGTCACATCATCATGGATTTACAACGATTACTTACATCGATGTAAAAGCTCGGAAATGTCTCTTGTCCCCATCCGCCGAGTCCGTCCAAGTCCCACCACCATCCATTGGCTGGAAGACGGCCTGCCCTCGCTGCTCCACCTCCGACGACGACGTCCATGCACGACCGAAGGGAAACTACGTGAACAAGAAAGCAATTGCCGCAGCAGTGTCAGCCGCTGCCCTTGCCGCCACACTGGCAGGGTGCAGTGGTGGCGCGGATGCCGCCAGTGCGGGCTCCAATACCACCAATTGCACAAACAAGATTGTGCATTCCGATGCTCCGAAGGTCTCCGTGTGGGCGTGGTACCCCAACATGGCCAAGGTCGTCGACAACTTCAACAACTCCCACTCCGATGTCCAGGTCTGCTGGACCGTGGCCGGCCAGGGTGGCCCGGAGTACGCGAAGTTCCAAACAGCCATCCAGGCCGGCAAGGGAGCCCCTGACGTGATCATGCTCGAGGCTGACCAGCTGACGGGTTTTGAATTGCAGAACGCGCTTGTGGACCTGAGCAAGTATGGCGCCGCAGACGTCAAGAAGAACTTCAGCGCGGGTTCCTGGAAGGACGTCTCGCAGGGCGATTCGGTCTACGCCATTCCGGTCGACGGCGGGCCGATGGCCATGATCTACCGTAAGGACATCCTGGACAAGTACGGCATCAAGCCGCCGACGACGTGGGCCGAGTACGAAACGGCCGCGCAGAAGGTCAAGGACGCCGGCGGCCCTGCTTTCGGAGACCTTGGCAGCAATGTCCCCGCCGCCCTGACCGCCCTCATGGCCCAAAAGGGCGCCGTTCCCTTCACCTATGACCTGGCGGACCAGAAGAACATCTCCATCCACCTCGACAGCCAGCCGGCCAAGGACGTGCTGAACTACTGGGCGGGACTCGTGAAGAAGGGCCTGGTCGCCACCCAGGACCAGTTCACCACCGACTACATTTCAGGAATGATCGGCGGCAAGTACGCTACGTACATCTCCGCCGCATGGGCTCCCGGCTACCTCACCGGGTCCGGAGTGGGTAAGGGCAACGAGAAGGGAACATTCGCTGCGGCCCCCCTCCCCCAATGGGATGCAAGCAACCCAGTCTCCGTGAACTGGGGAGGATCCACCTTTGCCGTCACATCACAGGCCGGTGACCAGAAGCTCGCCGCCGAAGTCGCCAAGGGCCTCTACGCCGACGACGCCTCGCTGACGGACGGCTGGAAGACCCAAACGATCTTCCCGCTCAACCAGAATGTGTTGAAGTCGGACGCGTTCACCAACAACGCCGTCGACTTCTTTGGCGGACAGACCGCGAACAAGGACATCTACATACCGGCCGAAAATGCCTACAAGGGATTCAGTTACAGCCCGTTCAGCGTCTACTACTACGCGCAACTGCAGGCAGAGACGGTCAAGATCAATGCCGGCAAAGTCAGCGGGGACGAAGCAGCCACTGAGCTGCAGGGCATCATGGTGAACTACGCGAAGAGCCAAGGGTTCACAGTCAACTGACAGCTCCTCCCGTTCCGCCGGCCCCGGGTGGGCGGAACGGGGCGGAATCGATCAAGAGAAAGTTGCAGGACAGCTCATGGCAGTTCACGGGTCAACGGTGACGTCGTTGCCACACACTTCCACCCCGGACAAAGTGAATTCCGCGCCCCCGCCCGAACGCAGGACCCGCTCCCGCAGCGACAAGATGAATGCGCGGCGGGCCAGGACCGGATGGCTCTTCATCGCACCGTTCGGAATAGTTTTCGTGGCGTTCCTTCTTGCTCCGCTTGCCTACGCCCTCTACCTCAGCCTGTTCACCAAGGGCCTGGCGACAGGGACGCGGTTCAGCGGTTTGGAGAACTACCTCCGCGCCTTCTCGGATCCACAGTTCCTCAAGGGTGTGTGGTTCGTGGTCCGCTTCTCCCTGGTCCTCATCCCGGTCCAGATGGCCGTCTCCCTGGCAGCCGCCCTCGTGCTCGACCACCTCACCACCCGGCTCGCAAGGTTCTCCCGGCTCATGATCTTCCTGCCGTACGCAGTGCCGGCCGTCATTGGTGCCCTGATGTGGGGCTTTCTTTACAGTCCGACATTCGGCCCCCTCGAGCAGTTTTTCTCCCTGTTCCACGCCTCCGCGCCCTTCCTGCTCAGCCAGGACAACGTCTTCTACGGCCTTCTCAATGTTGTGACGTGGCAATGGGCCGGCTATTACATGATCATCATCTACGCGGCATTACAGGGAATCGATCCGACCCTCTACGAGGCCGCCAAGATTGATGGGGCCTCCGAAAGGCAGGTTGCGTTCCGCATCAAGATCCCCCTGGTTTCTTCGGCACTTGTGCTCATTCTCATCTTCGCGCTGATCGGGACGCTGCAGTTCTTCTCCGAGCCGCAAATCCTCGGGCCGGTAGCCAACGGCAGCATCACCCCGGATTTCACCCCGAACATCTACGCGTTCAATTTGGCCTTTGGATACGCCCAGTTCAACTACGCCTCGGCCATATCCTTCTCCCTCGGCATCGTCGTCTTCATCGCGGTGTACATCTTCATGTTCGCCACCCGCAAGAAAGGGAGCAACCTCTCATGAGTGCGCTGACAACACATCTCCCGGCCGCAACCCGGCTGTCGCGGCCCCGGCGGCGCAACGTGGTGGCTCATGCCTTTCTGGGCGTCCTGGTCCTATATTTCCTGGCTCCCATTTGGTGGCTTTTCGTCGCCAGCACGAAAGACGCCCAAGGACTTTTCGCGGGCTCGTCCGGCGCTATGTGGTTCGACAAAAATTTCAACCTGATCGCGAACATTCAGGAGCTTTTCGCCTACAACGGCGGGGAGTACGTACAGTGGCTGGGCAATTCCCTTCTCTACGCTGTCAGCGGCGGTCTGGGAGCGACCGCAATCTCGGTCCTGGCCGGTTATGGGTTTGCCAAGTACAAGTTCCGGGGCCGGAACCTTACGTTCGCACTGTTGCTCGGTGCCGTGATGGTCCCCATGACGGCGCTGGTCATCCCGACATTCATCCTGATGTCCAACCTCAAGCTGACCGATACCGTGTGGGCGGTCATCCTGCCGTCGCTGCTTAGCCCCTTCGGCGTCTACCTGATGCGGGTTTACACCGCAGAAGCGGTTCCAGACGAGCTGCTCGACGCGGCCAGGGTGGACGGAGCCGGTGAACTCCGCACCTTCTTCCAAGTCTCGTTGCCCTTGCTTCGGCCGGCGCTGGTGACCGTCCTGCTGCTTTCCGTCGTTGGGACCTGGAACAACTACTTCCTGCCCTTGGCCATGTTGTCCACGGAGAGGCTCTATCCGCTCACCGTGGGCATAGGGCTCTGGGAGCAGCTGGCTTCGTCCAACAACGGGGGCGGGCACTCGCTCTGGAGCCTGATCGTCGTCGGTTCGTTCATTTCCATCATTCCCCTCGTGGTGGCATTCCTCACCCTGCAGAAGTACTGGCAGGGCGGCCTGTCACTCGGCAGCCTCAAATAGCCCCTTGAAGCACCTCTTCATTTCCCGCTCCTTCTCACCGAAAGCAGACCATGGTTTCCGCACGCCTTACGATCGACCCACAATTCGCAGTGGGCGCAGTCAATCCCCGCCTCTTCGGGTCGTTTGTTGAACACCTTGGACGCTGTGTCTACGACGGCATCTACGAACCCGGTCACCCCAGCGCCGACGCCGACGGTTTCCGCACTGACGTGATCGAGCTCGTCAAAGAACTCGGTGTTTCCACCATCCGCTATCCGGGCGGCAACTTCGTCTCCGGGTTCCGCTGGGAGGACAGCGTTGGGCCCAAAGAACAGCGCCCCCACCGACTCGACCTCGCGTGGCACTCCACCGAAACCAACGAGATCGGCATGCACGAGTTCAGCACCTGGCTTGAGAAGGTGGGCAGCGAACTCATGCTGGCCGTCAACCTCGGCACCCGCGGCACGCTGGAAGCTTTGGACTTGTTGGAGTACTCCAACATCCGCTCCGGGACGGAGCTGTCGGACCGCCGGACCGCTCATGGCCGGGTGGAGCCCTTTGGCGTCAAAATGTGGTGCCTCGGCAATGAGATGGATGGCCCGTGGCAGTTGGGCCATCGCTCTGCCGACGACTACGGCAAAATCGCATCGCAGACCGCGAAGGCAATGCGCCAGCTTGATCCTTCCGTTGAACTTGTGGTCTGCGGTTCATCGAGCGCCCATATGCCCACCTTCGGAGAATGGGAGCGCGTGGTACTCACCCACGCCTACGAGGACGTTGACTACATCTCCTGCCACGCCTACTACGAAGAAAAGAACGGTGACCTGGACTCGTTCCTTGCTTCCGCCACCGACATGGACCACTTCATTGAATCGGTTGTGGCGACGGCGGACCACGTCAAAGCTGTCAACGGGAGCGCCAAAACCATCAACATTTCCTTCGACGAATGGAATGTGTGGTACCTCGAACGGTTCCATAACGTGGACAAAATCGAAGGGCTGGACAACTGGCCCAAGGCGCCGCGACTGCTTGAGGACACGTACTCAGTTGCCGACGCCGTCGTCTTCGGCAACCTCCTGATCTCACTGCTTAAGCACGCCGACCGTGTCACGTCCGCCTCCCTGGCGCAGCTCGTCAACGTGATCGCTCCCATCATGACCGAACCCGGCGGTCCCGCGTGGAAACAGACCACGTTCTTCCCGTTCGCGTTGACCTCCAAACTGGCCAAGGGCGTCGCCCTGGACGTGAGGCTGGATGCGGACAAGTACAGCACTGACGCTTACGGTGCCGTCCCGCTCATCGACGCGGTCGCGACCTACGACGCGGACGCCGCTGCGACGTCGGTCTTCCTGGTCAACCGATCACGGACTGAAGAGGCAACGGTCACCATCGACCTCACGGCTCTTGACAGCGCGATCGTCTTGGATGCGCAGACGCTCTCGGACGCGGATGTATACGCCAAGAACACGCTCAACGATCCGAACCGCGTCAGGCTGCACCCGAATAAGAGTGCCGTAGTACGTGACGGCGTCGTCGAAATCACCCTGCCACCCGTCTCCTGGACGGCCCTGAACCTCGGCTGACTTTGTGAATTCGTGAGAAGGCAAGCGACATCCCGGTCCGAAGACCGGGATGTCGCTTCCACTTGCGGCACTATGGGCCGAACCCCTTTTGCCCGCCGCCGCCCGGTGGGACGATTTTGACATGAGCGAAAACGAAGACCAAAAGCTCGCGTCCCCGGCTCCCGGCCATTACCTTCCGAGGGAAAAGGGCGCTTTCGTGGAGGAATACGAACACCCGACCACCCACCAGATGCGCATCGTCGGCCAGCGGAGGACCGAAGCGGAAGCCAAGCTCGAACGCCAACAGCGCGAGGCGCGTGAGAAGTTCCATGAATAAAGAGATACGGAAAAACCCGGGTTAACGGCAACGCGCCGTTAGCCCGGGCTTTCTTCTTGTTAAAAGCCCTCGCCGTTCACAGCCCGCCGGCGAGTTTGTAGTAGGCGGCGTTCCACGCGAGTTCCTTCTTGAACTGTTTGATGGTGGTGCCGTCGTCGATGGTGAGCAGTTCGGTGCGGGCGATTTCGGCGAAGTCCTCGAACACGTCCATGCCCACCTGGGTGGAGAGCACGGTGTGGTGCGCGGCGCCTGCGGTGAGCCACGCGGCGGCGGAGGTGGCGAAGTCGGGCTTCGGCTCCCACAGTGCACGCGCGACCGGGAGGTTGGGGAGCGGTTCCTCGAGGTCGAGGACGTCGACGGCGTTCGCGACGAGGCGGAACCGGTCGCGCATGTCCGAGAGCGCGACCACGACGCCGGGCCCCGCATCGGTGTCGAAGACCATGCGGACGGGATCTTCCTTGCCGCCGATGCCCAGCGGGTGGATCTCCACGCGCGGCTTGGCTGCGGTCAGGGAGGGGCAGACCTCGAGCATGTGCGCGCCGAGGATCTTCTCCTCCCCCGGCGTCAGGTGGTAGGTGTAGTCCTCCATGAGCGAGGCGCCACCGGGCAGTCCGGCGCCCATGACCTTCGCAGCCCGGACCAAGATCGCGGTCTTCCAGTCGCCCTCGGCACCGAAGCCGTAGCCGTCGGCCATGAGCCGCTGCACGGCCATGCCGGGAAGCTGGCGCAACGCGCCCAGGTCCTCGAACGACGTCGTGAATGCGGCGGAGCCGTTCGCCTCCAGGAAGGACCGCAGACCCAGTTCGATCCGGGCGCTGTAGCGCAGGGACTCGTGCCGGGCGCCGCCGGCGCACAGTTCCGGTGCGACCTCGTAGAGGCGCTCGTATTCGGCTACGAGGGCGTCGACGTCGTACTCCGGCGCGCCGTGCACGGCGTCGGCGAGTTCGTTGACGGACCACGTGTTGACCGAGACGCCGAAGCGCAGCTCGGCTTCGGTCTTGTCCCCTTCTGTGACGGCAACGTTGCGCATGTTGTCCCCGAAGCGGGTCAGCTTGAGGGTGCGCACCGCGGCCCAGCCGGCGGAGGCGCGTTGCCACGCGCCCACCTGGCGCGTGACCTCGGGGTTGGAGACGTGCCCGACGACGGTCTTCCGCGGCACGCCGAGGCGGGACTGGATGTACCCGAATTCGCGGTCGCCGTGGGCTGCCTGGTTCAGGTTCATGAAGTCGAAGTCGATGTCCGCCCACGGCAGGGCCACGTTCGCCTGGGTGTGCAGGTGCAGGAGCGGCTTGCGGAGCAGGTCCAGTCCCTGGATCCACATCTTGGCCGGGCTGAACGTGTGCATCCACGCGGTAACGCCGATCACGGCGTCGTCCGAGTTCGCTTCCAGAGCGGTGCGGCGGATCGCGTCCGCGTCCGTCAGCACGGGCTTCCAGACGAGCTTGACCGGAACATCGGAGGACGCGTTCAGTGATGCGGCGATCTCCTGGGACTGCGCGGCGACCTGCTTGAGGACGTCCTCGCCGTAAAGGTGCTGGCTGCCGGTGAGGAACCACACTTCGTAGTGTTCGAGGGACGTGTTGTGGGCGATGGGCATGCGTTTCTCCTTGGAGGTTCGTGGGTGGCGCGCGTCAGCGGCCGTAGACGTTCTGGTAGCGGCTGTAGAGGGACTCGATCTGGCCGGCGTCGATGGGCAGCGGTTCACCGAGCTGCCGGGAAATGTGGACCGTGCGGGCCACTTCCTCGCACATCACGGCAGCCTTGACGGCGGAGCGGGCGTCCTTGCCGATAGTGAACGGTCCGTGGTTCTGCATCAGGACAGCCGGTGAATGGGACGCCCGGAGCGTGTCCACGATCCCGCGGCCGATCGAGTCGTCCCCGATCAGCGCGAACGGGCCCACCGGGATGGTGCCGCCGAATTCGTCGCCCATCATGGTCAGTACGCACGGGATCGGCTCCCCGCGCGCAGCCCATGCCGTCGCGTAGGTGGAGTGCGTGTGGACGACCCCGCCGACGTCGGGCATGTTCCGGTAGACGTAGGCGTGCGCTGCGGTGTCCGACGACGGCGAAAGGTCCGGATTGCCCCACGCCCCGTCGCCATCGCCGGCCACGGGAACCCCGTGGAGGTCCGTGACCACCATGAGTTCGGGCGTCAGCGCATCGTAGGAGACCCCGGACGGCTTGATGACCATCAAGTCATGCCCCGGGACGCGGGCGGAGACATTGCCCGCGGTCCAGACCACCAGCTCGTACCGGGTCAGTTCGGCGTGCAGCGCGCAGACCTCGCGGCGGATCGTGGCAATGGTGTCCAGCAGGGCGCTCATGCGGAGACCCCCGCGGTGAGGAGCGTTTTGCTCGCGTTCCGCTGGATCTTCTTGAGCCGGTGCATGACCTCGTTCGCTCCGCGGCCGAAGTAGTCATGCAGGGTCCGGTATTCGCGGAACAATTCCTCGTAGGCGGCGACGTTTTCCGGGATCGGGGTGTAGACGGCGCCGGGCTCGGATCCCATGGCAGCCGCGGCTTCCCGGATGTCCTGGTACTCCCCCGCAGCGACGGCGGCGTGGATCGCCGAACCCAGCGCGGGACCCTGGGTGGAGCCGATCGTGGAGAGGGGCAGCCCCGTGATATCGGCGTAGATCTGCATCAATAGGGTGTTTTTCAGCAGCCCTCCGGCGACGATGAATTCCTTCACCGGCACCCCCGCGTCGCGGAAGGCGTCCACAATGGTGCGGGTGCCGAAGGCCGTGGCCTCCAGCAGCGCCCGGTAGATGTCTTCCGGGCGGGTTGCCAGGGTCTGGCCCACGATCACTCCGGAGAGTTCGTGGTCCACCAGGACGGACCGGTTCCCCGAGTGCCAGTCCAGGGCAATGAGTCCGTGTTCACCGATCTCCTGGGTGGAGGCGAGTTCGGTGAGGTATTCGTGGATGCCCAGGCCCGTGGCTTCGGCAGCTGCATGATATTCGGGCGGCACGCCATACTTGGTGAACCAGCCGAAGATGTCGCCCACCCCGGACTGGCCGGCCTCGTAACCCCAGAGCCCGTCCACGATCCCGCCGTCGACCACTCCGCACATGCCCGGCACCTCACGAAGCTCGGAGCCGTTCATGACGTGGCACGTGGAGGTGCCCATGATCGCGACGAGCTGTCCCGGTTCCACGGCCCGGGCGGCGGGCGCGGTGACGTGGGCGTCAACATTCCCGACCGCGACGGCGATCCCGGCCGGGAGGCCGGTCCAGCCGGCGGCTTCGGCAGTCAGGTAACCCGCGGCGTCCCCCAGGCGGCCAATGGTGTGGGCCAGTTTGGTGTCGACGAAGTCCTTGAAGCCCGGGTTCAGGGAGGCCAGGAATTCCACGGACGGGTAGGCGCCGTCCTGGTAGATGCCCTTGTACCCAGCGGTGCAGGCATTCCGCACGTAGTTCCCGCACAGTTGCCAGACGATCCAGTCGGCGGCTTCCACCCAGTGGTCCATCGCCGCATACGCGCCCGGGTCCTCCTCCAGGAGCTGGAGTCCCTTGGCGAACTCCCATTCCGAGGAAATGAGCCCGCCGTAGCGCGGCAGCCAGGACTCGCCCCGCTCGGCGGCGAGTGCATTGATGCGGTCCGCCTGCTCCTGGGCCGCATGGTGGCGCCACAACTTCACATACGCATGCGGCCTGCGGGCGAAGCCGGGCAGCTCGTTTAGCGGAGTGCCGTCAGCCTTCACCGGCACCATCGTGCACGCCGTGAAGTCCGTGGCAATCCCGACGACGGCGGCCGGATCGATCCCGGCGTCGCGCACCGCTGCGGGGACCGCGTGGCGCAACACGTCGCGGTAGTCTTGCGGCACCTGCAGCGCCCATTCGCCGGGAAGGCGGACAGCCGGGCCAGCAGGCTCGTCGGCCAGATCGGCCGGCAAGGCCTCCGTGATGACCGCATGCGGGTACTCAAACACTCCGCTTCCCAGTTCCTTGCCATCCCTGACCCGCACCACCACGGCCCTGCCGGAAAGCGTGCCGTAGTCCACGCCGATGACGTAATGTTCGTTGCCGTCCGCTGTGACGTCCATGAAGTCCTCCAATAAGCCAGCCCGCAGCCTTGCGGATTGGTTCCATTGTGAGCGCTAACAAAATTCACGTCAAGCCGTCCTTCCCACATGAACATGAATACGATCAGGCGGGAGTCGACGTACTTTGGCGCACCACCAACTCTGGCTCCACCACCGTGGCGCCGATGCTTTCCCCGCCCTCCATACCGCTCAGCATGAGGTCCATGCAGCGCCGCCCGAGCTCTTCGAAGTCCTGGCGTACCGTGGTCAAAGGCGGCGTGAAATAGCCTGATTCGGGCTGGTCGTCGAAACCCACCACCGAAACATCCTCGGGCACCCGGACACCTGCCTCGTTGAACGCACGCAGCAGGCCCAGGGCCATCTGGTCATTTCCCACAAAAAGCGCCGTGGCGGTCCTTTCACCGGCAAGCTTCCTGCCAATGTCATAACCGCTGCCGGCGCTCCAGTCCCCCACCACCAGCAAATCGTCCTGAAGGCCAGCCGCCTGCAAGGCCTCGCTCCACCCTTCGGCCCGGGCGACGCCGTCGATCCAGTCCTGCGGGCCGGCCACGTGCCCGATCCGCCGGTGCCCCTGCTCCACCAGATGCCTCACGGCCAATTCCGCGCCGCGCTTCTGGTCCACCATGGCTCCGCCGACCGACGCGTCGCCCAGCGACCCCACGGCCACTACGGGAACCCCGGCCTTCACTTCCGCCAACGCCAGCAGGGTGTCCGAATGGGGAACGATCACCACGATTCCGTCCACGGACTGGTCCAGGAAATGCCGGACCGCATCAAGGATCGCCTCCCGGTTGACCGTCCTCAAGGCTGCGATGCTGACGAAATAGCCGGCATCCCTCGCAGCCTGCTCGACGCCCAGCAGGGTGTTCGCCGGGCCGTACTGCGCCAGCTCGCTGGCCAGGACCCCGATGGTCTGGGAACGGCGGGTCACGAGGCTCCGCGCAGCAGTATTGCGCCGGTATCCCAGCTCGGCGATGGCGGCCTCGACACGCTCCCGGGTGCCCTTGCTGACGTTGGGGTGGTCGTTGATCACCCGTGAAACGGTCTGGTGCGAGACTCCCGCCAATTCCGCTACGTCTTCAAGCCGTGGTAAGCGCCCGCTGCTTTTTGTCATGGAGCTATTCTGCGTGACCTGGAGGCCAAGCGACGAACAGGACCGCAGCGAGTCCACGCTGAGCTACCGGCCAGTACAAGACCACGGGCATGCCGGGGATAGACTCGATTCAAGCCCAACAACCACCATTTGAGGAGCCCCATGCGCGCCACCATCATCCACGGTCCCGGCGACATCCGCGTTGAAGACCGTAACTACCCGACGGTCCAGCTGCCCACCGACGTCGTCGTCAAAGTGACTGCCTCCTGCGTCTGCGGATCGGACCTTTGGCCCTACCGCGGCGTAAAGCCCACCCACCAGCCTTCGGCCATCGGACATGAATTCATCGGCACGGTGGAAAGCATTGGCGACGACGTCACCACCCTGGCGCCCGGCGATTTCGTGATAGCTCCGTTCGTGGTCAGCTGCGGGGCCTGCCCGCAATGCTTGAACGGCGTCACAGTTGCCTGCGATCATTTGGCAGGTTGGGGCGGCAAGGATGACAGCGGTCACGCGATCGACGGCGGCCAAGGCCAGGCCGTGCGCGTGCCGCTTGCCGAGTCCACGCTCGTCAAGGTTCCCGGCATCACGGAACCCGACGACGCCCTCCGCGCGAGCTTGCTGACGCTCTCGGATGTGATGGCCACCGGCCACCACGCCGCCCTCGCGGCGAAGGTCGGCCCCGGCAGGACCGTCGTCGTCGTCGGCGACGGCGCAGTCGGGCTCTGCGGCGTGCTCGCAGCAAAGCGGCTCGGAGCAGAACGAATCATCGCGATGTCGCGACATGCCGACCGCCAGGCTATTGCCCTCGAATTCGGCGAAACAGACATCGTCGCTGAACGTGGCGAGGACGGCGTAGCCAAGGTCCGCGAATTGCTGGGAGGCGTTTTGGCCGACTCCGTGTTGGAGTGCGTCGGGACCAAGGAATCCATGGAACAGGCACTGCACAGTGTCCGCCCGGGCGGCGCCCTCGGCTTTGTCGGTGTCCCGACAGGCGGAGCTGAGGCCCCCTTGCGCTACTTGTTCGACACGAACATTTCGATTGCCGGCGGCATGGCCCCTGCCCGCACCTACATCCCGGAACTGCTCGCCGACGTGCTTGACGGAAAGATCAATCCGGGCAGGGTCTTCGACACCGTGATGCCGCTCGAGGAAGCGCCCGAGGCCTACCGCGCCATGGACGAGCGGCGCTCCATCAAGGTCCTGCTCACTCCCTGAGGCCATGGGCGGAACCCGCAGCTTCTTGCGGGATAGGTGGACTGTGGCGTGCACGCGGGAACGGCGAGAGAATCCATATAGGAAGCCTCGCCTGAACCCAAAGGAGCGAACAAAATGATCACTGGTGCCCCGGCGCGCCCGGTGGTTAACCAGGACGGGTATTTGCCCATCGAGGATCACGGACTCATTGGAGACGGGTCCACCTGCGCTTTGGTGGGACGGGACGGCGCCATTACCTGGCTTTGCTTGCCGGAATTCGACAGTCCACCGTTCCTTGCCGGGATCCTCGACGCGGAATCAGGCGGCCGTTTTGAAATAGCTCCTGTTCGCACCCTGGCATCCTCCCAGCGCTACACCGAGGATTCCTGCGTGCTGGTCACGTCCCTTGTGTCCGATCGTGGCGTGCTGCAGGTGACGGACGGGCTGACGTTGCGTGCGGGTGCCGACTTGTCGGAGCCGGTGCCGGCCGGCCGTTCCGAACTCCTGCGGCACGCGCGAGCCGTGGGCGGCGACGTCCCGCTGCGCATCAGCCTGATACCGAAGACCGGTGTCACTTTTGACACCCTGGCTACCGGCTGGAGGTTTGATTGGCGGCAGGACGGAGTCCACGAGGTCTACCTATGGTCTTCCGTTGAACTCATCCCCGACGGCCGTGGCCTGTCCGCCGAGTTGACGCTACGCGCGGGAGAGACCCTGACCATGGTCCTGCACTGGTCCGGGCGGTTCCGGCTCCGTCAGCATCCGGAGAGCAAGAAGCTCATTGACCAGACCGTGTATGCGTGGCGCCGGTGGGCATCAAACCTGGATTGCGAAGGCTCCCAGGCGGAGTTGATGAAGCGTTCGGCCCTGACGCTGAAGATGCTGGACCACGCCGAGACGGGGGCCATCTTGGCCGCCGCTACCTCTTCGTTGCCGGAGTGGCCGGGAACGTCCCGGAATTGGGATTACCGGTACACATGGGTGCGCGACGCCTCGTTCTCCAACTATGTGTTCAGGCGCATTGGCGATCCCAGTGATGCGGACGTCTTCCTTGCCTGGGTCCTGACCAACGTCGAGCGGGACGGTACCCCGCACGTCATGTACGCCTTGGACGGTTCCCAGCCGCCCGATGAGGTCGAGGACCCGCACTTGCGCGGATACCGCGGCTCGGCCCCGGTCCGGTGGGGAAACGGCGCCCGCCACCAACTCCAGCACGATGTGTACGGTGAAATCGTCGATATCGCCTACCAGTGGTCGGGCAGCGGCAAGCGAGTGGATGAGCGGCTCTGGGCCGCATTGGTACCGATTGTGGAAATGGCCATCAGGAGCTGGAGGGTTCCCGACTCGGGGCCTTGGGAAATCCGGGACAAGAGCAGGCCCTTCACCTACTCGGCGGCGTTATGTTACGTCGCGATCGACCGCGCCATCCAGATCGCGCGCAGGGACGGGCTTCCCTATCCCAAACGCCGGTGGGAGGCCACTGCCCGTCAAATCCGGCAGGCTGCCCTGACACAATCATGGGATCCCCGGCGGCGCACCTTTACCGAGAACCTAGGTGGCAACGGCGGTCTCGACGCGTCGCTCTTGACCCTTCCCGTCCGCAACGTCATTGATTTCGACGATCCCCGGATGGTTTCCACGACGAAAGCGATCGCGGCGGAGCTCGACGCCGGCAACGGACTTTTGTTCCGCTACCTGCCATCGGTTTCTCCCGACGGTCTGCCCGGAAACGAAGGGGCGTTCCTCCTCTGCAGCTTCTGGCTGGTGGACAACCTGGCAGGACAAGGGCGCGTGGATGAAGCCCATGAACTCTATGAGTCCCTCTGCAGCCGTGCGAATTCACTGGGCCTGCTACCCGAGCAGATCCACCCGGACACCGGAGAGTTCCTCGGCAACTTCCCGCAGGCGTTCAGCCATGTGGGCGTGCTGGCCAGCGGCCTGCGCCTGCTGAAAGCGGAGCGGCGGGCCGCAAAGGCTGGCACTACCACACGGAATCAGGGCTAGCGGCGAGGGGCGAAGCCGATGCGTGCGTGGTGGGTCCGGGAACCAGCTCCGATTGAATCCGGGCCGCTTGTCTGGGGCGAACGCCCCGATCCTCAACCAGGAGTGCATGAGCTCCTGGTCAGAGTCCGGACCTGTGGTGTCTGCCGCACGGATCTGCATCTGGCAGAGGGCGACCTCACCCCTCGGATGCCGAATGTAGTCCCCGGCCACGAGGCGGTAGGAATAGTCAGCGAGGCGGGCGAAGGGTGCGTGAGGTTCCGGCGCGGTGACAGGGTCGGAGTGGCCTGGCTGGGTGGAACCTGCGGGAGCTGCGAGTTTTGCCGCCGCGGTGACGAGAACCTTTGCCTCTCCCCCGTCTTCACGGGTTGGGACAGGGACGGTGGCTATGCCGAACAACTCACGGTGTCCGAGGATTTTGCCTATGCCATCCCGCCCCGGTTTTCGGACGAACAGGCAGCCCCTCTGTTGTGCTCCGGTATCATCGGGTACCGGGCGCTCAAACGGGCCGCTGTTCCGGAGGGTGGCCGACTGGGCATCTATGGTTTCGGAGGATCTGCCCACCTCACGGTCCAGATGGCGCGCCACCAAGGGGCGCAGGTGTACGTGATGACGCGTTCGGAGCCGGCCCGTGAACTGGCGCGGAAGCTGGGTGCGGTGTTTGTGGGCGACGCGTACGAATCCCTGCCAGACCCACTCGACTCGGCGATACTGTTTGCCCCTGCCGGGGACCTCGTCCCTGTCGCCCTCAAGGCATTGGGCCGGGGCGGGACCCTCGCCATTGCCGGCATCCACCTCAGCGACATACCGCCCTTGAACTATTCCGCCGATCTCTTCTATGAGCGGCAGCTCCGCAGCGTCACTGCCAACACCCGGGCAGACGGCGAAGAGTTCTGGTCCTTGGCCGCGGAAATCCCGCTGGCTCCCACCACGACGGCGTATCCGTTGGCTCAGGCCGACCGGGCGCTGCGGGATTTGGCCGCTAGCCGTGTTACCGGAGCTGCCGTCCTGACAGTCTGAACAGCGTATGTCGCGCATCGCAGACAGACAGGCGGGAGCAAAAAACGGCGATCGGCGGGTCCGATAACGGCCCGCCGGTCGGTATTCCGCTGTTCAGCGTTTCAGCACATCGCGTTGAAGACTTCAGTGCGAAGGGCTGACCATGTGATGCCGATGTTCCTCGGTGCTGGGCTTGATCGCCATCGCGGTGACGACGAGCGCCACCAGGCCAGCGATCCACGATGTCCAAGCGACTCCGGCTTGCATGGAGTACGAGCCTAGCCACGGCGAAAGGAACAGCAAGGCACCAAAGGCCGCCTGCACCCACTCCATGACCGGCGTTCCGGGCATGGCCAGATTGATCACACCGCTAACGATCAGCAAAGCGCCGAATACGACCATCAAGGCAGCCGACGAGCCGGCGGCCGTGGTCCAGATGACCGATAAAGCAGCATAGAGACCGGCGACAACCGTGACCCAATCCTGCCATCGCGTCCATTTCTTCATTGAACCCACCTCTGTGATGTGGACTGCATTCCGGGGCACCAAGCAAGTGCTCCGGTATTGGTGTAACAAAATCCGCACGCAGCTACTTCCCGACAGACGCGTGCGGTATTGGACCGCCGTCGTCGAATCCTGCCGCGCGCGAAGCCTTGCTAAGAGGGGACTTCCGGTCTAGAACGTAGTCATAGAGCAACATCGACGGACATGCCCGGCGTCGCCCGGCACGTCCGTCCGGAGAGGACCCCGTGATATCGAGTCGCTGGTCGTAAAGTCGCAGTCAGCCCGGTGCTGACTCAGCGACGTCCGTTGGTGCGAACCGCCGTGGCCTCCGGCGTGGACTTGCGTCCGCCGCCAACGCCCAGGTTCCGGCCCGACCCCGCCAGGTCGCCTGCAGTCGCAACCAACAGAAGGAAAGAAATGCTAAACATGAAGGTCCCGGCACGAGGCGCCGGAACCGCCTTCATTGCAACCATCGCTATCACGGCACTCGCCGCGTGTTCGAGCACGGGCACATCTTCGTCGTCGAGCACCGCAAGTTCCGGAGGAGCTGTACCGCAGATATCTGCGGATGCGTTCACGGCCGATTTCTCGGCAATGAAACAGCTCACGTCGCTCGCTTCACAAGGCAAGGGCATGGTGGGCGTACTGCTGCCGGACACCACAACCTCGGCGCGATACGTGACTTTCGACGCCCCGTACCTGAAGAAGGCATTCGAAGCCGCGGGACTCGATTCCTCCAAGTTCAAGATCGACAACGCGCAGGGCAGCGCAAGCACGATGCAGACCCAAGCCGAGGCTGATATCACGGCCGGCGCATCGGTGCTGCTTGTCGACGCCCTGGACTCCGGTTCGGGCGCGGCCATCGAGGCGGCCGCCAGTGCGCGCGGCGTCAAAGTGATCGACTATGACCGGCTCGTCAAAGGCGGGACAAAAGATCGCACCTATGTCAGCTTCGACAACGTCAAGGTTGGTCAGCTCATCGGCCAAGGCGAAGTCACGTGCATCGCTGACTGGAAAGTCACCAAGCCAAACATCCTGGTCATGGATGGCGACCCGACCGACAACAACGCGAAGCTGTTCGCCGAAGGTTACAACGGCGTACTCAAGCCGCACTTCGACAATGGCGAGTACGTCAACGTAGGAGAGCCGGCGGGCACGTGGACACCGTCAGTGGCTCAGACGACGTTCGCCCAGCAATACACTGCCCACCCGAACATCAACGCGGTTGTCACGCCGAACGACGACAATGCCAACGCGGTGATCGCCTACCTGCAGAGCAAGCAGATTCCCGCCAAGACCTTCCCGACGACGGGACAGGATGCGTCCTTGTCCGGCCTCCAGAACATCCTGAAGGGCTACCAGTGCGGAACGGTGTACAAGCCGATCTACTTTGAGGCCCAGGCTGCGGCCGCGGCAGCGCTCTACCTTCGGGCGGGCGTCACCGTTCCGTCAACCCTCGTCAACGGCAAGACCACGGACGACACCGCGAAGTCCGATGTCGCATCGGTCCTGCTGACCCCGCTGTGGGTGACCACGAAGAACATGGCGGACACTGTCGTCAAAGACGGCGCCGTAACGAGTTCTTCGCTGTGCATCTCGCAAGTGAAGGACGCGTGCACCGCGGCAGGTATCCAGTAGTCCGAACGATGAGTGAGTTGGCAGCCCCGGACCCCGCCGACGTCGGGCCCTTGCTTCGGCTGGAGGGCATCGACAAGAACTTCGGGCCGGTGCAGGCACTGGTCGACATCACCCTTGAGGTGCCGATCGGCAAGGTGACTGCGCTTGCCGGCGACAACGGCGCGGGCAAATCGGTCTTGATCAAATGCGTTGCCGGCATTCACACCCCCGACGACGGGCAGCTGTTTTGGGAAAACCAGCCCGTACGGTTGAACTCGCCGCACGAAGCCGCGGCGCTCGGCATCGAGACCGTGTACCAGGACCTGGCACTCTGCGACAACCTCGACATCGTGCAGAACCTGTTCCTCGGCCGCGAACGCCTGCGACATTTCCTCCTCGACGAGGAGAGCATGGAGATCGCGGCCCGGGAGACACTGACGAGCCTGGCCGTGACAACAGTGCGGTCGATCCGGCAACCCGTCGCGTCGCTGTCCGGAGGGCAACGCCAGTCGGTGGCGATCGCGAAATCGGTGCTGTGGAACTCGAAGCTCGTCATCATGGACGAGCCCACCGCTGCCCTCGGCGTCGCCCAGACGGAGGTGGTCCTTCACCTGATCCGCCAGCTCGCCGACCGTGGAGTGGCCGTCATCGTCGTCTCACACAATATGAACGACGTGTTCGAAGTCGCGGACCGCATCGCCGTGCTCAGGCTCGGGCAGCTGGTGGCTATCCGGCCTGTCACGGAAATGGACCGGCAGATCGTGGTTGACCTGATGACCACGGGGTTCTCCGATCGGGCAAGGCCGGAACTCGCGCCTCCACCGCCGTCGAACCGCCAGCTCACCGCCGCCAAGGGTCCGCTCCCTTCCGCAGCGGCGGTGCTCCAGGACGAGCCGACCACGGCGGCAGCCAAGCGGAAGGCCGCCTTGGCGTTGAATCCGGACATCACCGCGACGTCGCTCCCCGAATATTTCCGCGCTGCGTTCGCGCGGGTCCGGGGCGGCGAGAGCGGAGTGCTTCCGGTTCTCGCGGGCCTGTTGCTCATCTCGGTACTATTCCAATCGCTGAACCCGAACTTCCTGACTCCCGGGAACATGGTGAACCTGCTCATCCAGGGTTCCGTTTTCATGCTGCTCGCAATGGGCCAGGTCTTCGTGCTCCTGCTCGGCGAAATCGACTTGTCCATCGGGTACGTCGGTGGAGTGGGCGGCGTCATCATGGCCGAACTCGTGCAGGAGTCCACCGGTTGGCCGTGGTGGGCGGCGATCGCCGTCGGCCTGCTTGGCTGCGCCGGGATCGGACTGCTCCACGGGACGATCATCACCCGGCTCGGATTGCCGTCGTTTGTCGTGACCCTTGGCGGCCAGCTCGGCTGGCTTGGCGTGATGCTCATCATCCTTGGCAGCGGCGGCGTAGTGCCCATCAACGACACCATCATCAACAACATCGCGAGCGGCAACCTCAGCCCGGTCACCAGCTGGATCCTCATGCTCGTGGTCGTCGGATCGTTCAGCACGTGGACGTGGCTGCGGGACGCCCGCCGGCGCAACACCGGGCTCGTCGCGCCGCCCGCCAGTGTAAGCGCCCTGAAGATCGCGGCGGTGCTCGCCGCCGGTGTGGCGATCGTCTGGCTCTGCAATACGGACCGCGGAATCCTGGTCGAAATCAGTGGCGTTCCGTGGGTCCTTCTCGTGGTGCTCGGAGTCCTCGCCGCCTGGACCCTGCTGCTTGGGCGAACCCGGTTCGGTCGCTACGTCTACGCCATTGGCGGCAACGCCGAGGCCGCTCGGCGGGGAGGCGTGAACCTTGCCCGTATTCGCACCCTCGCCTTCATCCTCGCTTCCTTCACTGCAGGCATCGGCGGAATCGTCTACGCGTCGCGCCTCCGTTCCGTCTCGACCTCGTACGACGGCGGCACTCTGGTGCTTTACGCCGTGGCCGCCGCGGTGATAGGCGGGACCAGCTTGTTCGGCGGCCGCGGCAAGGTGCTGCACGGGGTCCTGGGCGGGCTGGTGATCGCCACGATCGATAACGGCATGGGCCTGCAGGGCTACAGCGCACCGGCCAAGTACGTGGTCACGGCGCTGGTTCTCGTCGCGGCCGTGACGATCGACGCCGTCGCGCGCCGCGGACGCTCCCGGACCTGAGGAGGCGCCGGGCCCAGCGGTCGTGGCAGGTCTGGACTTGGATTATCAGCAGGCTTAACGTTCAAGAGTGGCCGGCTACCCGGAGGGGTGGTCCGAGCGGCAATCCCTGCGGCCAGCCCACGCAAGTCCGAGCGAGGAGGAAAGATGCGAAAGGTTGAAGAAACGATTGATGTGGCGGTCCCCGTCCGTACGGCTTATAACCAGTGGACGCAGTTTGAGTCGTTTCCCCGATTCATGTCCGGCGTGGAATCCGTAACCCAGTTGAGCGACACGACCAACCATTGGGTCACCAAGGTAGGAGGCGTGGAACTGGCCTTCGATACGGAGATAGTCGACCAGGAACCCGACGACCGGATTGCGTGGCGCAGTATTGACGGCAAATCGCACGCCGGCATCATCAGGTTTTCGCCGCTCGACGACAACCACACGCACGTCAAGGTCCATTTCGAATGGTCGCCCGAGACTTTTATGGAGAAGGCCGGAGCCGCACTCCAGATAGACGAGATGCAGGTGAAGGCCGACCTGAAGAAATTCAAGGAGTTCATCGAGTCGCGTGGAAACGAAACCGGAGGGTGGCGCGGCGAGGTGGAGGAATAAATGACCGACCGTGGACCAGTACTTGTGGTCGGCGGCACCGGGATGCTTGGCAGCCAGGTGGTGTCGAGGCTGCTGGCGGGCGGAAAACAGGTCCGCGCGTTGGTGCGGCCCGGTTCGGATGCGGGCCGCCTTGAGCAGCTAGGGGCCACGATCGCCCGTGGCGACATGATGGACCCGGAGTCGCTTGCGCACGCCATGGACGGCGTCGACGCTGTGATCACCTCGGTGGCCGGATACACCCATCACCGGGAAGGCGACACCCCTGTCACGGACACGGTGGGCAACATCAACCTCGTCGACGCGGCCAGCCGCGCCGGTATTCGCCGATTTGTCCTCACTAGCATCCTCACGTGCGATCAGACCCCGGAGGTTCCACACTTCTGGCACAAGAAACTGACCGAGGATCGCCTGGAAGAACTCGGCGTCCCGTTTGTGGCCCTGCGCCCGGGCGCTTTCCTTGAGCAGATCGCTCGATTCGGCGACCCTTTCAGCGAAGGGCGGCTCAGGTGGTTCGGGTCCTCGAGTGTTCCCCTGACGTACGTTCTTGCCAGTGACCTCGCCGGGTACCTCGCGGCGGCAGTCGACGCGAGCGGCGTCGAGCGGCAGCGCATCGACATCGGCTGGGACCGGCCGGTCACCATGCAGGACATCGCCGATATCTCTTCCCGAATGCTCGGCCGGCAGATCGAGCTCGTCCTTAACCCGATCAACCAGATGGGGCCGGACTTTCAGGCGATGATGGAGTGGTTCGGGACCGGCCGCTTCGTCGCCGATACCTCACTGCAGCGCGAGGTCTTCGGCCCGCCGCCAACCGCGGAGAACGCCGTCGCGCGCCTGCTCACCAGCCTCGGGCACAAACTTCTCTGAGGCAGGCACGACGGCGGCCGCACGGCGCAGTCTGTTCACCAGCGTCAGCCCACGGCCGGCAGCGCGTCGGGGATGCGCGGTTTGGCGTTGCCCGCGAAGGTGAACTTGGCCTCGTCGCCTTCGCCGTCGACGTCGACCACCACGATGTCGCCCGGGTGCAGTTCGCCGAAGAGGATCTTCTCGGAAAGCTGGTCCTCGATCTCGCGCTGGATGGTCCGGCGCAGCGGCCGGGCACCCATGGCGGGGTTGTAGCCGCGGGTGGCCAACAGGACCTTGGCCGCGTCCGTAAGCTCGATGCCCATGTCCTTATCCGCCAGATGCTGTTCCAAGCGACGGATCATCAGGTCCACGATCTCGATGATCTCGTCCTGCGTGAGCTGCGGGAAGACGATGACGTCGTCAACGCGGTTGAGGAACTCGGGACGGAACTGCTGCTTGAGCTCCTCCGTGACCCGTGCCCGCATCCGGTTGTAGCCGGTGGTGGTGTCCGTGCCGGACTGGAAGCCCGTCGCGACGCTCTTGGAGATGTCCCGCGTGCCCAGGTTGGTGGTCATGATGATCACCGTGTTCTTGAAGTCCACCACGCGGCCATGGCTATCCGTCAGGCGGCCGTCTTCCATGATCTGCAGCAACGAGTTGAAGAGATCGGCGTGGGCCTTCTCCACTTCGTCGAACAGCACCACGGAGAACGGACGACGCCGGACCTTCTCGGTCAGCTGCCCGCCCTCGTCGTAGCCGACGTAGCCCGGAGGGGCACCGAAGAGACGGGACACGGTGTGCTTTTCCGAGTACTCGGACATGTCCAGCGTGATGAGTGCATCCTCATCGGCAAAGAGGAATTCCGCCAATGCTTTGGCGAGCTCGGTCTTGCCGACACCCGTGGGCCCGGCGAAGATGAACGAGCCACCCGGGCGCTTGGGATCCTTCAGGCCGGCACGCGTGCGGCGGATTGCACGCGACACGGAATTAATCGCTTCATTCTGCCCGATGACGCGCTTGTGCAGCTCCTCCTCCATCTTGAGCAGGCGGCTGGATTCTTCCTCGGTGAGTTTGAAGACCGGGATGCCGGTGGAGTTCGCGAGAACTTCGGCAATCAGCTCCTCGTCCACCTCGGCGTTGCCGTCCGTGCCGCCGGACTTCCACTTGAGCTCCCTTTCCCGGCGCTCGGCGACAAGTTTCTGCTCCTTCATGCGCAGCGACGCGGCGCCTTCGAAGTCCTGGGCGTCGATGGCGGATTCCTTCTCCATCTTCACTTCGGCGATGCGTGCATCCATCGCTTTCAGCTCCGGCGGACGGGTCATGCGGCGGATGCGAAGCCGTGCACCGGCTTCGTCGATCAGGTCGATCGCCTTGTCCGGCAGGAAGCGGTCCGAAACGTACCGCTCCGAGAGGCTCGCCGCCGCCGCCAGTGCGCCGTCGGTGATGGTCACCCGGTGGTGCGCCTCGTAACGGTCACGCAGGCCCTTGAGGATCTCAACAGTGTCGGCCACCGACGGTTCCTGGACCTGGATCGGCTGGAAGCGGCGCTCCAAAGCGGCGTCCTTCTCGATGTGCTTGCGGTACTCATCCAAGGTGGTGGCACCAATGGTCTGGAGTTCACCACGCGCCAGCAACGGCTTGAGGATAGACGCGGCATCGATGGCACCCTCAGCGGCGCCGGCACCCACGAGCGTGTGGATCTCGTCGATGAAGAGGATGATGTCCCCGCGGGTCCGGATTTCCTTCAGGACCTTCTTCAGGCGCTCTTCGAAATCCCCGCGGTAACGGGAACCGGCCACCACGGAGCCTAAATCGAGCGTGTAGAGCTGCTTGTCCTTCAGGCTCTCGGGCACGTTGCCCCGGACGATCGCCTGGGCAAGGCCCTCGACGACGGCCGTCTTGCCGACGCCCGGCTCGCCGATCAGCACGGGGTTGTTCTTGGTACGGCGGGAGAGGACCTGCATGACGCGTTCCATCTCCAGCTCGCGGCCGATCACAGGATCAAGCTTGTTCTCATGCGCTGCCTGGGTAAGGTTGCGGCCGAACTGGTCCAACACCACCGAACCGGCGGGAGCAACCTCGGCCTGGCTCGGTCCGGCGACCATCCCGCTGGGGTCCTTGCCCTCATAGCCGGAGAGCAAATGGATGACCTGCTGGCGGACCCGACCGAGGTCGGCACCAAGCTTGACCAGGACCTGCGCGGCAACACCTTCACCCTCGCGGATGAGGCCGAGCAGGATGTGCTCTGTACCGATGTAGTTGTGGCCGAGCTGCAAGGCTTCCCGGAGGGCGAGCTCAAGCACCTTCTTGGCGCGCGGCGTAAAGGGGATGTGCCCGGAGGGGGCCTGGCGGCCCTGGCCGATGATCTCCTGCACCTGCTCGCGGACGCCATCGAGCGAAATGCTCATCGACTCAAGCGCCTTGGCGGCGACCCCCTCACCCTCCTGGATCAGTCCCAACAGGATGTGTTCAGTACCAATGTAGTTATGGTTGAGCATGCGTGCCTCTTCTTGGGCAAGCACAACAACGCGACGGGCACGGTCCGTAAATCTCTCAAACATTTCGCCACACTCCTGGCAGCCGCCTACCTTGATGCTACGTCGCTGAGGGCCTTCGTGGGGGATCGCCGGACGCAGAATTTTAGATAACGGTCCAGCCGCCTGCATGGCTCTTCCGCGCGGACGGTCAAGACCGTGAAGAATGAAAACAACCACCAAGTAGAGGGAATTACCATGAGCACCCTGAAGCAACGCCTGCACGCCGACGTCGTTGTCCACATGAAGGACCGCAACAAAACTGCGCTCACGACGGTCCGTAACGTCCTGGGCGAAATCGAGACGCGCGAGAAGTCCGGAAAGACACCCATCGAGCTGGACGACACCCAGGTGACGGCCCTGCTGCAGAAGGAAGCCGCCAAGCGCAGGGACACTGCCCGCATTTACACGGAGGCCGGCGAGGCCGAGCGCGCCGCGGCGGAAATCGCCGAAGCAGAAGTGATAGAGGCGTACCTGCCCGAAATGCTGACGCTCGCCGAAGTCGAGGGCATCGTCGACGAGGCAATCGCCGCATTGAAGGCAAGCGGCCAGGAACCCACGATCAAGCAGATGGGCGCCGTGATGAAGCCCGTCACAGCAAAGGTCGCCGGCCGCTTCGACGGCAAGGCCGTCAGCGAAATCGTCCGGACCCGGCTCGCATAGATTCACCGGCACGCAGGGAGGAGCAGCCATGGCAGCCATCATCCTGGGATGGAATCCACGGCTTTGGAACGACTGGAACTACGAGGCTGTGATCGAGCAGGTCGCCGAAACCGGTCAATTCCTGGAGCGGTGGAACGTCGGGCAACACCGGAAGATCCAGCCGGGCAACCAAGCATGGCTTCTCCTGCAAGGCGGAGGACCCCACGGACGCGGGCTGATCGGACACAGCGTCGTGATGTCCGAAAGCTACGAAGTGCCACAAAGCACCGAGCCGAAGGGTATTGCGCGGTACGTGAGCGTGGCCTTCGATGCCTTGCTCCCCCTCGGCGGCCAGATCCCGTCGAGTGTCCTCTCCAGGGAGGTGCCGGACGTGGCCTGGAATCGCTTCCGCGGTTCGGGGCGGTCTATTCCGTCATCGTCAGAACCTGCTCTTCAGCGCGTGTGGCGGGAGCACGGCCCAGCGGCGTCCGAGCCGTTCCAGACTGTTCCGGGGACCTACCCGGAAGGAGCCGTCAGCCGCATTGAAACGAACCGCTACGAGCGGGACCCTGAAGCCCGCCGCATCTGCCTGGCTTTCCACGGAACGTCCTGTGCCGCATGCACCTTCTCCTTCGAAGTAAGCTACGGCGACATCGGCAAAGACTACATCCACGTCCATCACGTGGTTCCGGTTTCACAGCTTGGCAGCGACTACCGGCTGGACCCGATCGCGGACCTCGTCCCGTTGTGTGCCAACTGCCACGCGATGGCGCACCGGGGCGTGGGCACCCCGCGTACCGTGGCGGAATTGCGGCGGGCCATCGCCGCCGCCGGCCACTTGCCTGGCCAAATTGTAGACGACAGGGCATTGGCGGCCCAGGACGCCGCGCACCGGATCCTCGAGCAACGGTGACCATTGGGCCGTCCATTGCACTAGCCAGCCAGGGTTCTTCACCGTATTTTGGTTAACTACACCGTGTGGCGAGTACCTCGCACTGTGAGTCAGATGATCCATTTGCCGGCTGAAAGACCGGGGCGCAACGTCGCGCCCCGGTCCCGGCGAGACCTACCGGGCGTCACGCGCCGCCCGCTGTTCAGGAGGATATGCATGACCGGGATGTTTGAACTCTTCATCGACGAGGACACGAGCTTCAGATTCAGGCTCAAGGCGCCGGACGGAACGGTGGTAGCCGTCTCCAAGTCCTTTCCCGACAAGCGCGCCGCAGTGAGCGGCATCAGTGACGTCCGCGAATACGCAGGAATGGGCCTGATCACCGATCTCTGCCCCGAAGTCCCACTACGCGGAGCAGCGCCCACGCCTCCGGTCCCCGTTGCTCGGCAAGCCGGTCCCACCGCGATGCCACCGCTTCCCGCACCGCCGCGGCATCACAGTCCCCTCCCCCAAAGGGATCGCACCCGACCCTGGCATACTCCTGCCCTGGTCGACCATCCCGCACCGGTTTAGACGAGGCGTGAAGCCGGAAGCTGCAGGCCATTCCACCGCGGCGCCCCTTGTCCCGGCCCCGCGCCGCCGGGTGTAATGGGGGCACGACGGCGATTCCCGCCGTCGTGCGCTGAAGGAGCCGCAATGTTCACCAGCCCGTACGCTGATGTCGAGATCCCCGAAGTCACGATCTATGAGTATCTGTTCGGTGGGCTGAGCGGCGAGGACCTTGACCGGATCGCACTCGTGGACGGCTCGTCCGGCGCGGAAATGAGCTACCGGCAACTCGTCAGCCGAATCGACGCGACCGCAGGCTGGCTCGCGGGCCACGGGGCCGGCCCCGGGACCACCGTGGGCCTCTTCTGCCCCAACGTGCCCGCGTTCGCGGTCGTCTTCCACGGGGTCCTCCGCGCGGGCGCCGTCGTCACCACGGTCAACGCGCTGTATACCGCCGATGAAGTCGGCAGCCAGCTCAGCGACGCCGGCGCCTCCTGGCTCTTCACCGTCTCGCCCTTCCTGGAACGCGCGGCGGCCGCCGCCCAGGCCGCCGGCATTCCGGCGGAGCGCCTCGTGGTGCTCGACGGCGGCGACCTCGCCTCGGCCGCGGGTCATCCCTCGCTCGCGGACATCATCGACGCCGGCCTTCCCGCGCCCACGCTGAGCGTCGATCCGCATGCCGCCGCCGTCGTGCCCTACTCCTCGGGCACGAGCGGCACACCGAAGGGCGTCCTGTTGAGCCAGTACAACCTCGTGGCGAACGTCGCGCAGTCCAGTGCCTTCTTCCGCGTGACTCCCGACGACGTGCTGCTCGCCGTCCTGCCGTTCTTCCACATCTACGGCCTGACAGTGCTGCTCAATCTGGCCCTCGGCGAGCGGGCCCGGCTCGTCACGATGCCGAAGTTCGACCTCGCCGAGTTCCTCCGCATCACCCAGGACCACCGCTGCACGTACCTCTTCATCGCTCCGCCCATCGCCGTCGCACTGGCGAAGCATCCGCTGGTGGACCAATACGATCTCTCGTCCGTGCGCGTCGTGCTTTCAGGAGCAGCTCCCCTCGATGGCGAACTGGGACACGCTGTTGCGAAGCGCCTCGGATGCACGATGCTCCAGGGCTATGGCATGACCGAGCTGAGCCCAGTCTCCCACGCCATCCCGCGCGACGGCGCCGAGAACGTCCCGCTCGACTCGGTGGGTTCCGCCGTGCCGAACACCGAGTGCAAGCTCCTCGACCCCGCCACGGACGAAGAAATCGACATCCCGGCCGAAGGACCGAGCCCCCCCGGGCAGCTCCTTGTCCGCGGCCCGCAGGTCATGCTCGGCTACCTGAACCGGCCCGACGCAACAGCGGCGACTATCGATCCGGATGGCTTCCTCCGCACCGGCGACATAGCGACCGTTACGGCTGACGGCGTCGTGACGATCGTCGATCGACTCAAGGAACTGATCAAGTACAAGGGCTACCAGATTGCGCCCGCCGAGCTCGAAGCGCTCCTGCTCACCCACCCGCGGATTGCGGACGCCGCGGTCATCGGCACCCACGCGGACGACGGCGAAGAGGTGCCGAAGGCGTTCGTCGTCCGGCAGGCGGGGGCCGAGCTCGGGGACGGGGAGGTCATGGAGTTCGTCGCCGGGCGGGTGGCTCCGTTCAAGCGCGTGCGATCGGTGGAGTTCGTCGAGGTGATTCCCAAGTCGGCGTCAGGAAAGATCCTTCGGCGGGAGCTGCGCGCTAGGGGTTAGGGACAGTCCGCGCCGGCACTCTCCGTGGCTACGCTTGGCCCTGCGAAGCCGGCGGCACGCGCAGGCTTCCATACCTCTCCATTCGGTGCCACCGCAGGTGCACGCCGGCCAAGGCCGTGACTACCGACTGGATGACGACGAGATACATGAGCTGCCGATAGACGAACTGCTGAAGCGGAAGGGTCCACAGTGGACGAAGCGACTCATTGTCGAGCCGGAACGCATAGGCCGCCATGAGGAATTGCACCAGGAGGAAGACAAGCCAGAGCGCGGCGATCCGGACCGGATCAAGGAAGACCAGGCCGTAGATGGCGAAGACGTCCACTACTGGAGCGAACAGCGGCAGCAGCACCTGGAGGACGAGCAGATAGCCGAGCCCGCGCCGGCCGAGCTTTCCAGCCTGGCCGCCCTGCACCACCGCGCCCCGGTGCTTCCACATGGCCTGAAGCGTGCCATAGCACCAGCGGTATCGCTGTTTCCAAAGCGCACCAAGGCTCGCGGGAGCTTCGGTCCAGGCCCTCGCATCGTCCTGGTACACGACCCGCCAACCATCGCGGCACAGTGCCATGGTCAGGTCCGTGTCTTCAGCGAGCGTGTCGTCGCTGACTCCGCCAACCCGGAACAGGGCATCGCGGCGGAAGGCACCAATAGCCCCTGGAACGGTCGGCATGCACTCGGCGATGTCGAACAACCTGCGGTCCAGGTTGAAGCCGACGACGTATTCGATGTGCTGCCAGGCTCCGAGGATCCCTCCACGGTTGGCAACCTTGGTGTTCCCTGAAATTGCGCCCACTCGAGGGTCGGCGAAGGGCTGAATGAGGGCGTGAACCGTTTCCGGTTCGAAGACGGTATCACCGTCGACCATCACCACGAGATCGTGGCCGGCGGCTGCAAGCCCGGCATTCAACGCGGAGGGTTTGCCGCCGTTCTCTTTCCGGATCAACGTAACACCCGGCAAGCCGAGCTTTTCGACGATGTCCGCGGTGTCATCGGTCGACCCGTCGTCAACCACAATGATCTCCACCGGATGGCTTGATGCGGCGATAGACCGGACTGCGGCTTCGATGCCGGCGGCCTCGTTGTACGCGGGGACGATGACGCTGACCGGCTCCGTGACCTCGGGCAGGACCGGCACGTCCACCCGGCGTCGGCTGCGGCCGGTCGCAAGGGACCGGCGCGCCGCTCTCCGGTGGCGCGCTGCGCACACCACCACGAGCACGGCCCGGACCACTGTCACGACTCCGGCCGCAACGAGCGCCCAGGAGATGGCGGCGATGAAGAAATCGCTGAGCCGAATTCCCCACACCAACGCGTTTCCGCTGATCTGCTCTCCCACCGAGGCATCGCGCATGCTTGCGATCCCGACGGCGTCGCCCGCCGTCGTGACCCGGAAGCCTTGATCCGCGACCTTGGTGAGGACGGAGTCGAGCGCCGTGACCGTCTGCTCCCTGTCTCCGCCGCCGTCGTGCATGAGGAGCATCTGGCCCTGCGGGCCTGAAGGGGTGAGGTTCTTCTCGATGGCGGCGACTCCGGGCCGCTGCCAGTCCTCACTGTCCTGGGTGGTGAGCACAGTGAGATAACCCCGGTCCGCAGCGGTGCGCATCGCCGCCCACGTGCCGTCCCGGACGGCGTCGTTCTCGGAGCTGTACGGCGGACGCAGGAGCGTCGAGGCACGGCCCGTGATGCCGGCAATCACTTGCTGGTCACCCTGGACCTCAAGCTGCTGGCGCCAAGCCGGGGCGCTCCCAAGGTCCGCATGTGTCAACGTGTGCACCCCGATCTCGTTGCCGTCCGCAAGGATGCGGCGCACGAGGTCGGGATTGTCGATGGCAGCTGAACCGACCACGAAAAACGTGGCATGGACATGGTGCTTGCGGAGGACGTCAAGGATCCGGGGAGTCCAGACCGGGTCCGGACCGTCGTCGAACGTCAGCGCGAGCGTGCGGTCCGGCGGACCGACGGTACGAACGGAGCCGCCGCGGGAATCAACCACCGGCCCACCGTGCGAGACCGCGTCCGGGACGGTACTCGCGGAGCCACCCCCGGGCACCGAGTCATCGGCGATCCCGGCGAGGTGATGCATGTACCCCTGCACGACGAGTGCGACACCCAGTGCCAACAGGACGGCCAGAAGGATGAACCAGTGCGCCCTGACACTGACCGGAGCAGTGCGCTTGCTCAGGCGGCGCGCACTCACGGGTGCGTCGGCGTGGACGGCCGCGTGGCCTGGCCCGGAGCTGACCCGCTCTTGCCCGGACCCGTCGGCGACGTGCTCGGCTCAGAGGACGCAACCGGCGCAAACGAGGCAGCGTGCTGCGCGGCCGCACCGTTGATCGGTTGTGCCACAGCAGCGGGCGAAGGAGAAGTCACCGGAACACCGAAAGCGGCCGGCGTCGAAGGCGCAGGCAATCGGCCCTCGCCGGTCGGGAGCCCATCCGCGTTGGAAGGCGGAGTCGATGGGGATGACGGAAGACCACGGGCTGCCGGAGCGGCCGGTGGCGCCAAGGGCTTCACTGCGGCCGGCAAAGGTAGGAACGGCGCCGCAACGTTGGGCCCTCCTATGAACGCAACCAGCAGGAGGATGACATAGCCTCCTGCGAGCACAAGGGCTCCGAGCCCAATAAGCTTGAGCCTCCGCAGGCGTCGGCCTGAGGCGTCGACGAAGACAGGCCCACGCGGCGACGCGGATCCAGGCTGATCGGACGTTCTATTAAAAGCTGCCATCGGGCACCAACCTTAGAGGATTCGCATCCCGTAGCCCAAAAAGCGTCTTGTGCGACGATCCCCAGGGTTCAAGGTTCAAAACGGCTAGCGCTTCGCCAGCGTTCGCAGGAGTTTCAGGGCCACGGAGATCGACGCGAGGTCCACCTGCCCGGGCTTGGTGACCTCCATGAAGGTGTCCTTGATCCTCCCGAGTTGTTCCTGGCGCCCGCTCTCCCACTCCACGATGCGGTCCACGGCAGAGGCTCCGGAGGCCCCGCTCGCCCGGGTCGTCCGCATGACGGAAATCGTGATGTCGACGACGGCGGAATAGGCGTCGTCGCGGAGGGCTGCCCGAGCCAGGGCTTCCCACCGGCTTTGCCGCGGCAGGTCAGTGATGCGCAGCAACAGCGTTCCCACGCCGATCCAATGAATGACCGTGTGGTACATGTCGGCGATGGTGGTGAGGGGTTCATCCACCTGCTCCGCCACCAGCGAGATGTCCAGGAGGGAAAAGCTCTCCAGCAAATCGGAGGCGCGCCGCCCCAGGTCACCCGGCATCCCGACGTCGTTCCAATGCGCCAACCGTTGCTCGGCGCGGTCAAGGTCCGAGCCGCGCAGGAATTCCGTGGTCCGGGTCCGCAGCAGATCCACGGTCGGCCCGATCCTCCTTAGGGCTTCCGCGACGGGTTGGTCCCGATGGTCATGCGTCACGTACCAGCGGGTTGCACGGTCAAGGAGCCTGCGCAGTGGAAGGGCCACCGCGGCGGCGTGTTCGCTGGGAAACCCGGGAGGCAGGCTGGCGATCCTGTCCACGAAGCGCTGCAGCTCATAACCCTCGCGGACAACCACGAAAGCCCTGGCCACTGCCGCCGCGGTGGCCGTGGTCTCCTCGATGGCGCGGAAGGCGAACGTGATCCCTCCAAGGTTGATCATGTCGTTGGCCACCACCGTGCAGATGATCTGCCGACGTAACGGGTGGGAGTCCAGTTCGGCATCAAAGCGCTCGGAGAACTGGCGGGGAAAATAGCCACGGAGGACCCGCTTGAACCAGGGATCGTCGGCGAGGTCGCTTGCGGTGAGCTCCCTCGCCAGCTCGATCTTCGCGTAGGCGGCGAGCACCGACAGCTCCGGAGAGGTCAGCCCAGTGCCTGCCCGCAGCCTGTCCTGGAGTTGTTCCGTGCTCGGCAGGGCCTCCAGGCCGCGGTCCAGGTCCGCTGCGTTCTCCAGCCAGTCCATGATCCGCTCAAAGCCGGGACCCAACTCCAGCGCCAGGTGCCGGTCATTGAAAAGGAGGACGTTCTGGTCCATGTTGTTTGCCAGGACCAGGCGGCTTACTTCGTCGGTCAGGGAATGCAGGAAGCCCGCTCGTTCCTCGGGCCCCATTTTCCCTGCCGCAATCATCCGGTCAACGAAGATCTTGATGTTGACCTCGTGGTCCGAACAGTCCACGCCGGCCGAATTGTCTATCGCATCGGTGTTGAGAAGGACACCGGCGAGTGCCGCCTCTATTCGGCCGCGCTGCGTGACGCCCAGGTTCCCGCCCTCGGCCACGATCCGGGCCCTGAGTTCGTTGCCATTGACCCTGATGGCGTCGTTGGCTTTGTCCCCCACCTGCGTTTGGCCTTCGGTGGAGGCTTTGACGTATGTTCCGATGCCACCGTTGTAGAGCAGGTCCATGGGCGCCCTAAGAATGGCCTGCATCAGGGCGTGGGGTGGCAGCGAGGCCGTCCCTGGATCCAGGCCGAGGGCGGTCCGGACCTGTTCCGTGATCCCGATGGCTTTGGCCCGGCGGGAGTGGACACCCCCGCCTTTGCTGATCAGTGAAGGATCGTAGTCGGCCCAGGACGAACGGGGAAGACCGAAGAGGCGCTTGCGTTCCTCGAAGGACGTTGCCGCGTCGGGGCTCGGGTCAAGGAAGATGTCCCGGTGGTCGAATGCCGCCACCAGTCGGATGTGCGGGGAGAGGAGCATTGCGTTTCCGAAGACGTCGCCGCTCATGTCTCCGATGCCGGCCACGGTGAAGTCTTCGCCTTGTGAATCCATGCCGAGCTCGCTGAAATGGTGTTTCGCGGATTCCCACGCGCCGCGGGCCGTGATGCCCATCTGCTTGTGGTCATATCCCACGGATCCCCCGGAAGCGAAGGCGTCGCCGAGCCAGAAGCCGTAGTCCCGGGCCACGGAATTGGCCGCGTCTGAAAATGACGCTGTGCCCTTGTCAGCTGCAACCACCAAGTAGTAGTCATCGCCGTCGTGGCGCGCCACGCTGGCCGGGGGCACCACCGTTTCCCCGTCCGCCGTGGTGAGCAGGTTGTCGGTGAGGTCCAGCATGCCTTTGATGAAGATCTTGTAGCATTCCAGGCCTTCGGCGAGCCAGGCCTCGCGGTCCATGGCAGGGTCCGGCAATCGCTTTGGATAGAAGCCTCCTTTTGCTCCTGTGGGCACGATGACGGAGTTCTTCACGTTTTGTGCCTTGACCAGTCCCAGGACCTCGGTCCGGAAATCCTCGCTTCGGTCAGACCAGCGCAAACCCCCGCGCGCCAGGGTTCCGAAGCGCAGATGGACGCCTTCCACCCGCGGCGAGTACACCCAGATCTCGTACTTCGGCCGCGGAAACGGGGCACCTGCAATCGCGGCGGGATTGAGTTTGAAGCTCAAGTGGGCCTTGCCTTGGAAGTAGTTGGTCCGCGTTGTGGCTTCGACGAGGTTCATGAACGTGCGCAGCAGACGGTCAGCGTCGAGGACAGGGATGTCGTCGATCGCGGCGAGCAACTCCTTTTTCGCGCCCGCGGTGTTCCGCATACGGTCAGGCCCGTTCAGCGTTGGATCGAACTTCGCTTGGAACAGGGCAAGGAGCGCGCGTGTTGCCCGGACGTTGCTGATCAGCGTGTCCGCGATGAATCCGTACGAGTTGGTGGTCCCCAGCTGCTGGAGGTATTTCGCGTAACTTCTCAGGATTGCGGCCTGCCGCCACGCAAGCCGTTCCCGGATGACGAGTGCATCGATCCGGTCGGATTCGATGTCCCCCCGCATGGCGGCCGTGAAGGCATCCGCGAGCAGTCCGCTGGTTCCCTCGGGGTCAACGCTGCCAGGAAACTTCACGCCGAGGTCGTAAAGAAACAGCTCCTGGCCGCCCCGCCGAAGCTCGAAAGGCCGCTGGTCCAGCACTTCGAGCCCGAGGTTATGCAGGAAGGGCAGGATCTGCGTCAGGCTCCTGGGCCTTGTCAGGTAAAGGCGGATCCGGGCGTCCTCCACGAGGGTGCTCGGCGCACCCGTCCTGATGTATACCGTGAGCAGGGGATCCCCGAACGGCCTGCCGCCCGCGCTGTCGAGGTCGAACGCCTCGAAATTGATGATGTCCCCGACCGCGGCCTCCGCCTCGTAGACGGCACGATAAGCGGGAGGAAACGCGTCAGACCAGAGCCCGGCGAGCCGTGCGGCCTCCGCCGCCGGGAAGCGGTCGCGGATCGCGTCGTCGAGTCCGTCCGACCATGAGCGGGTAGCGGCGATCAGGCGCCGCTCCAGTTGGGAAGGGTCGACGACGGTGGTGCTGGACGCCGGAGCGTCGGGCGCGGCACCTACATGGATCCGGAAGAACACCCGGGCCATGGGTGACTCGGTCAGACGGACCTCGAAGTCTACAGAGTCCGCCCCGAACGCCCGCTTGAGTTCATCTTCCATCAATAGCCGGACCGCCGTGCTGTAGCGGCGGCGCGGGAAGAAGACGAGCGCGGACACGAACCGTCCAAAGCTGTCCTGACGAAGGAACACGCGGATCCGCTGCAGCACCTCGGCACGAAGAATTTCGCCCGCCAGGCGCGCGAGGTCATCCGCTTCGATGTGGAACAGTTCGTCCCTCGGAAAGGTCTCCAGGACGGCCATCAATTCCCTGGCCTGTTGCGATCGGGGCGTAAACCCCAGCCTTTCGCTGACTGCCTGGACCTTCTCCCTGAGAACCGGAATCCGGCGGACCGACTGGTGAGCGGCACCGGCCGTGAACAAGCCCAAGAAGCGTCGTTCGCCGGTGGTGCGGCCGGCCCGATCGAACATTTTCACGCGAACTTCGTCCAGGTACGAGTGCCTCAGGACTGTGGACCTGACCTCCGAGGTGGAAAGGGCGAGTGCTTGGGAGTCGTGGATACCCGGCACGCCTGGCCCGACGCCTCCGGCGGCGTCCCCCTCTGGCCGCCTCAGCAGACCCAGCGCGGCGCCTTGCCGTTCGACGAGCAGGTCCTGGCCACCCGCCGTCGTGAGTTTGCCTTCGGTGTAACCGAGAAAAAGGAAGTTTCCGTCGTCGAGCCAGAGGAGCAATTCCCTGAGCTGTTTCGGTGGCGGCGCCACATCGCGCGGGAACCCGTCCACCGAGGCGACGGCTTCGGCGAGCTTGCCACGGATGGCGGATCCGTCGCGGATGGCAACCCGGACATCATCCAGCACCCTCTGCAGGTTGTCCGTCAGTCGCCTCACGGCAGCCGCATCGGGCAGCCTGCCGATCTCCGCGGCAATCCAGACCTCGGTTTCCCCGGCCTCCGGAGGGGTTTCGCCCTCCATGGACGTTCCAAGGCGGACTTCCAGTAGCTCGTGGGACACCGGGTCACGAAGCACCCTAAAGCTGGGATGAACCAGCAGATTGATGGACGTGTCGTCGCGGGTGAGCTCCGCCGTGACGGAGTGGACCAGATACGGGATGTCGTCCGTCACGACTGCGACGATGCTGGCATCCAATTCGGTCAAGATCCCGACGGCGGCTTGCCCGGGCGCGCGCGACGACGCCAGTTTCAGGTGGTGCCCGGCCCGCGCACGGAGCGTCTCGGGACTATAGCTCCTCAGATCCTCCGGGGGCACCTGGGCAAAGTATTCGGCCAGGAAAGCTTCACTGGGCTCAAGCGAAGATGCTGCCTTCGTCTGCTCCGCCGGCACCGATTCGCGTGTCATGTCACCGCGCCTCCACTGCGGGTGCCACTCGCAAACTGGGGTTGACGATCCAGCCCTCCGCGCCTCCCTTCATCATGGCTGGCCGCACAGACCGAGTCCAGATGCTGGAACAAAGTACCAGGACATGACGCGGGCGCGGGCCGTATGGCCCGCGCCCTGCTGTCGGCGTCGGTGGACTAGTGCTTCCTGAAGGCGCCTTTGATCTTTTCACCTGCCAGCTTCAGATCGGCCCTGACCTGACGGGACTTGCCCTCAGCCTTCAGCCGGTCATTGCCGGTGGCTTCGCCGGCCGCTTCCGTGGCCTTGCCGTGGAATTTACCGGCAGCGTGATGGATCCTCTCACCCCAACCCATGATGGCTCTCCTTTGTCGGCGGCCCGCGGCGGGACACCGCGAGGCCGCACTTAAATTGTAGGGACGGAACTGCGGCAAAGGCACGTCCCGGCCGGGAAGCCTTGACACTCAGGGAGCACGGATACGGGTCCCGTACCATGGGGCGGATGGTGTTCATACGGCTATACCGCGAAGGCAAACTCGAACGCGACGATGTCCGGGCCCACGAGATCGAAGCCCTGGCCCGCCAGGACGATGTGGTCCTGTGGATCGACTACACGGACCCGACGGCGGATGACCTGCTCGGCGTCGAAACCGTGTATGGGCTTCACCGCCTCGCCGTCGAGGACGCCGTCCACGACTTCCAGCGGCCCAAACTGGACCGGTACCCGAACCACCTGTTCCTCTCGGCTTACCAAGCGGCTCTAAAGCCTGGCACCGGCGAGCTGACCGTCGTCGAGGTCTCGGCATTCGTGACCCATAACGCCCTGGTGACTGTACACGGGCCGGAGTTCGACACCGACGAGCTGACGGCGCACTGGGACTCGGAAACCGACCTCGCCCAACACGGGGTGCCCTTCCTCTTCTGGGGCCTGTTGGACATGATCGTCGACGGGCATTTCGACGCCGTCCAGGAACTCGATGGCTACATCGACGCCCTCGAAGAGTCGCTTTTCGACGACCACTCCCCCGACCATGACCTACAGCGGAAGACGTTCGAACTCCGCAAGAACCTCGTCCGGCTCCGCCGCGTCGTCCTGCCCATGCGTGAAGTCCTCAACACCCTGCTCCGGCGCGAAGACCTGGTCGGCTGCAGCCCTGCGATGCAGCCCTTCCTGCAGGACGTCTACGACCATGTGCTGCGTGCCTCGGAATGGACGGAATCGCTCCGCGACCTGGTCACCACCATCCTGGAAACCCACATCAGCATCCAGGGGAACCAGATGAACCTCGTCATGAAGAAGGTCACCAGCTGGGCTGCGATCATCGCCGTCCCGACTGCCGTGACGGGCTTCTTCGGGCAGAACGTGCCCTTCTTCGGCTTCCAGAGCGACTATGGGCTCTGGCTATCCTGCGCGCTCATGGCCGGCGGCTCAATCTTCCTGTACCTGGCGTTCAAGAAACGGGACTGGATCTAGCTGATTCCCCTGGGACGTCCTCTGCCCTACTGGTCGTCCTTACGGGCGGGAAGTACCAGGAGCGCATCCCCAACCGCGCGTTCCGAACCGCCCGACGGGCTGTTCTGGACTCTTCCTTCGGCAACGGCCGTTGTTGAGCCGCCGCCGTCGAGGTTCATGGCCTGGACCATGCCGAGCGACACCGCGACGTCAGCCTCTTCCTTCAAGCTCAATCCCAGGGAGGCAGTCGAGCGTCCGTCCGCGGTGACGAGCATGGTCCTGCCCTGAGCGTCGGTACCGGCGAAGGTCCGGGGGTTCCGCTTGTGGACCCAACCGTAGTAGAAGCTGTTTCCGTCGTTCGGGTGCACTATGCCGTCATGCCGGGCGGTGACGTCCACGCTGCCGTCCTTGACGAGCAGCGGGCCGCCGTTCAGGACGCTCGTGGCCTTGTCGGTGTGCAAGGGCTTCCCATCCTGGCCGAGCAATCCGGCGTCGATCTTCAGCTTCGCGCCTAAGGGAGCGAGCGCGCGGAGCCTGGCGACGTCTGTTCCGGTGGCCTGGATGGTGTGTCCGCCCGCAGGCACGGCCGCGCCACGGGTTTCGGCGACGGAAGTCACTGTGTCTTTGCTGTCCACGGTCACTTCAAGACCCGGACCGGCAGGCGTGGCCGGCCCGAACTCCGGGGTGAACGTGACGAGCTCGCTGGAGTTCGTGCAGGTGACGTCCTGGAGCGGGCCTGAGGTGGGCAAGTCGTTGGCGCCGCCACAGTTTCGGATCAGCCCGGGTACCCGGTCGATGCCGTCCAGAGCGGCTTCTCCGGCAGGGGAGGCGATCTTCCCTGACCAAGTCAATCGCTGGATACTGCTGGCATTCTTCGTTCCGTCAATGACGAGGGCAGGACGGTCCGCCACGGCTTCGCTGAGAATCCTGCCTCCGTACACACCGACGCCGGCGGGGTCACCTTCGGCGCCGGCCTTCGGGTCGAAGACGAAGAAGCCTGCGTTGACGGCGGCGATGGCGTGGGCGTCCGCGGCCAGCTGGCTGGTTGTCTCCCGCTTCTCCAGGTCCGGGCCGAATGATGCGGCTAGCTGGCCGTCGTACTTCCGGGGGTCGATGGTGATGACATCAAGATTCCACGGTCCGCGCGTCTTTGTGCTGGGTTCGGAGTCACCGTCCCAACCGGTATAGATCACTGAGGAGGCAAACCCGGCGGCCTTGATCTTCGCGACGACGGAGGCACCGTCGGCCTGTGCGGCAAAGTGGCCGGCACGGACCCGGAAGCCCAGATCACCTCCGGCGTCGGCAAGCTGCGGCGACTGGACATGTTCAACGCGGGCATCGACGCCGGCGGCCTTGAGCTTGTCGGCTGTGCGCTGCGCTGTGGCCTGGCCCGAGAGCGCCGACGTCGGAGCATCCGGATCCGGCGAATCAGAGGGAATCGCCACTTCGGCTGTCCAGAAGAGCGAAGAGTCAGCCCCTCCCCTGCTGATTTTGGTGAGCGTGACGCCCGGAGCGAGGGTTGTCACGGTCCGATTCTCAGGGAGGTCTGCGGCGCCAAGGTTGAGGTGGGAAGCCTGGTCCGTGCTGTTGCTATTTGAGCGCACATCGTCCGCATGGGTTGGGCCCACCGGGGTGAGGAGCGCTGAAGAGACGGCCAGAATGAGTCCGCCAGTGAGGGCACTGCGACGCTTGAGGGAGGCTTTCATGCGTCCACCGTATAGAGGCCGGCCGGCCGTTCGGACAGGTTTTCCGGGTTTCGAGGCACCTGTTGACCGAAGCTTCATGCCGCGTTCACCTGCAGGACGAAGACCGTCCGAAGCATGGGCGTTGGCTGTCCGCGGATTGGGTTCAGGGCAGAATGGAAGGCATGCCCCTCACTACCTTCGCCCTCGTACGCCACGGCCAGACAGACTGGAATGCCCAGCGCCGGCTGCAGGGATCCACCGACATACCGCTGAACGACGTCGGCCGCGGCCAGGCGCGCGACGCCGTCGGCGTCCTGTCCGCCTACGAGTGGGACGCCATCGTTTCGTCGCCGCTGAGCCGGGCTGCGGAGACCGCCGAGCTGATCGCCGCAGGGCTGGGACTCACCGTGGACCGGCGCGTGCCGGAGCTCACTGAGCGCCGTTTTGGACCTGCCGAGGGCCTGCAGGCAGGACCTGAATTGGACGCCCTGCGCATCCCCGGCGGTTTCCGCGGCGCGGAAAGCGAGGACAAGGCAGCCTCCCGCGGCTTGGCTGCGCTGGAAGCGCTGGCCAAGGAGTTCAACGGCCGCCGCGTCCTGGTGGTCGCCCACGGAACGCTCCTCCGCGTGAGCCTCGGCCGTGCGGTGGGCCGCACTCTGCAAAGCATCGACAACGCCGTGCTCAACCTTGCCCACCACCATCCCGTTGACGGCTGGCATCTCGAATACTTCAACGGCGAACGCGTCATGGCCACTATTCCCGGCTGAGCCGCACCGGGTCGAAGGCATTTCCACCGGCACAGCGGCGTGGGAGACTGTTCAGCACGGACAGGAACTCTTTCCGAAGGGGATGGTCACCGTGGCGGCAACTGGTCTTAACGCCGTCGAGCACATCGTCGTCTTGATGCTTGAAAACCGCTCATTCGATCACATGCTCGGATACCTCTATGCCGATTCCGGCAATGTTTCGCCTTCGGGGGACCCGTTCGAGGGCCTGACCGGCACTGAGTAGGCTGCTTCACCCCGCAGACGCTGCCGGTGTTGTCGGCGATGGCGAAGGGATTCGCCGTCTGCGACGCCTGGTTCGCGTCCGCTCCGACGATGACGATGCCTAACCGGGCCTTCGCCTGCGCCGGCACCAGCCAGGGCAACTTGGATGACAAGGCCAAGCGGTTCACCGTGCCGAGCATCTTTGGGCACCTGGGCAACCACGGCATCCCGTGGAAGATCTACGGCGAAACCAAGTCGCCCCTGACGAAACTCGACTTCGACGACACCCGGCACGCCCCGCCGTCGAACATTGGCCTGTTCGCGAACTTCCAAGCCGACGCGGCAGCAGGGAAGCTCCCTGCATACGCTTTCCTTGAGCCGTCCTGGTCCTCGACGGGCAACAGCGAACATCCCAACTACAACGTCGCTCTCCGTGAGCAATTCCTTCTCGACGTCTATCGCGCCGTTCGCGATGGGCCAGCTCGGGGCCCCACGCTGCTCATCATCACGTATGACGAACACGGGGGCTGCTACGACCACGTCGCCCCGCCATGGGGCGCGACACCGCCGGACGACGCCGCGGGGGAATTCGGTTTCGATTTCACCCGCTTCGGGGTGCGGGTGCCTACCGTGCTGATCAGTCCGCTCATCCCCGCCGGCACCGTCTTTCGGGCCTCCGGCGCTGTCCCGCTCGATCACACGAGCATCCTTGCGACCATCGAACATCGTTGGAACCTGCCGGCCCTCACCCGCCGCGATGCCGCGGCGCCCGACGTCGGCGGGGCCTTGAGACTCGCCGTCCCCCGCACCGACGACCCCCTCGCGGGCGTCCGGGCACCCAGTCCCCCGCCGACCACGCGGGCCCTGGCAGAACAACCGTCCCACCTGGAGCAACTGCGCGAGGAGCTCCTAGCGCAAGCGTAAGACCGGGTGCCGCCCTAGGATCGGGCTTTGGCTGTGTGAGTCCTTTTCAGGCCGCGGTTCCGTCGGCGGGGCCGATCCCGGCGGGCGCCGTGTCTCCGCGCCCGGTCCACGTCTTGATGGCAGTCCACGCGACGGCGGCAGTCGGTACGGCTAACAAGGCCCCGATAATGCCTGCGAGCATCGTGCCAATGGCCAAGGCGAGCAAAATGGCCAGTCCGTGGATGCTCAGCACCTTGCCCATCAAAACGGGCTGGAGGAAATGGTGCTCAAGCTGGTTTGCCGCGATGAGGACAGCGAGGACGATGAGCGATGTCACCGGACCGTTCGAGATCACGGCGACACCCACGGCGAGGGTACCCGCAGCGGTGGAACCAACGATGGGAATGAACCCGCCGATAAACACAAAAACGCCCAGAGGCAGGGCAAGCGGGACGCCGAGGATGGCCAGCATTGTTCCTATGATCACGCCGTTCACTGCTGCGATCAGAGCCGTGCCGCGGACGTATCCTCCCAGAACGACGGCGCTTCGTTCCGCGGCCAGGTGGGCCTTTCCGCGGTGAGCCGCGGGAAGGAATCCGAAGAGGAAGTTCCTGATCTTCTCGCCGTCCTTGAGGAAGAAGAACAGGATCACCACCATAAGAACCAAGCCGGCCAGGATTTCAGCGACCGTCCGCGCGCCGGTCAGCGCTTCGGCGCCGAAGCTACTGCTCGTGAAGAAGCGCTGGATGGAATCGGCCACGGATCGGAGCTGCTCGTCGCTGACTTTGAAGGGGCCGTTGTTCAGGAATTGGTGCAGTTGCTCGATGCCGGCAGTGAATTTCACGGCAAGCTCCTTGGATTGCGCCCTGATAAGAAAGACGATTCCGGTGATGACTCCGCCGAAGACTGCAAGGATCCCCACGAACGACGCTGCGACGGCGAGGGCCCGGGGCCACCGGTGCGCAGTCAGCCAACGCACAAGAGGCGAAATTGCCGAGGCAAGAATGAGCGCGATTGTGACCGGGATCATGACGAGCGGAACGCTGGTCATCGCCCACACAATCACCGATGCCAGGGTGATGACCAGGAGCATCTGCCCTGAACGGATCCCTGCCCGGCCAAGGCCGTCGGACCACATCGCCGACATCGTGCGTTTGCTCGGCGAATTGTTGCTTTCAGTCATTGGATTCCTTCCTGGTGGTGGCTCCGGCACTGAACGCCCCGCCGTCGTGCATTCAGGCACGGTGCGCTAAGAACGGTCGGAGCTCTTGCCCTTATCGCTCATGCCTCACCCTAACGGCGAGCTCCGATGGAGCCGCAATTTCGGCCGACGGCTAGCTCGCCACGAGCGCGGCAGTCCCCGAGGCCGCCGCGAAGTACGGTTGGTCGGTGCGTTCGTGATCAATGGGTTCGAGGTGGGTGACGCCCGTTGCATATGCGACGACGCCGGCAAGACTGCCGGTGCGTTGGTGGGCTTGCCGTTGCCGCGCGGCTCCCGTGCCTTGGCTGAGGATCCTTTGCAGTCCCTCGTTGGCGTAGTGTGCGTCCCCGGTCCCTTCGAGGGCATCGCGGACGTGGGAGTGGAGTGCGGCAAGGACGTGCCTTGCTGTGGCGGGCTTGTGCGTTCTCGGGTGGAGCAGCTCGCCGTGCAGGCCGAACCGGCTGGCCCGCCACGTGGCCTGGCGCAGGACGGGGACAGAAACCATGTCCGGACGCTGTCCGGATTTCCATTCCCTGGCGGCTGTATCCACCAAGGCACGCACCAAGGCCGCGATCAGCAGGGCATCCCGGGCATCAAGGCAAACATCCGAGACACGGATCTCGACCGTAGGGTGCCGGGCAGACAGGCGAGCGTCGAAATCCGGGCTCATGATCACTCCCGTTGCCGACAGGTCGGCCACCAAAGAGTGGTAGGCCGCGGCAGATCCGAAGACATCGGTGGGACCGGCACTGGACCATCGGTTCCAAGCTTGGGTCCGGAAACTGGCGTAACCACTGTCGGACCCATTCCAGAACGGTGAATTCGAGCTCAGTGCAGTCAGCACCGGCAGCCAGGACCTGATCCGGTCCAGCACTGCCACGCCTTCCTCATCCGAGTCAACGGAAACATGGACGTGGTATCCGCAGGTCAGCTGCTCTCTGGCAGTCATAGCGAACTTTTCCAGGAGGGCGTCGTAGCGCTCGGTGTTTGTTGCATGCGGAGCGATCGCCAGCGGCGACGTCGCGAGGGCTGCAATTCTCGCGCCCGCCCTTCGGGCCAGCGAATCTGCGTAAGAGCGTCCGGCACGTATTTCAGCGCCGAGGGCACTCAGGCTGCTGTGCGGGGAGGTGATGACTTCGATTTGCTCCTGCTGAAGCTCGATCGCCAACGTCGGGCCGAAAGGAGGAGCCACCCCCTGGGGACCGGCACCATGAAGGCGCACGATATCGCCGGCGAGGGGCACGGGACTGCCGTTGTCAGGATCTACGATCAGGAATTCTTCTTCAACACCAAAAGTACGCACTTGCCAAGTGTGGGCCACAAAAGCTATGCCCCACGACCACAAGTCGCAGGACCTCTGGCATCAAACGTCTCTGGTCAGTTCCGAGACGCGCAACTGCTGCTAGCTGGCCGGCGTCACGACGTCTTCAAGGACTGACCTGTCGAAGAATCGGATCTCGCCGGTCGCTTGGAAAAACACGGGAACTACCGATGTGTTCGCGTCCTTCGAGGTTTCGTAGATCTCCGGCGCGCTGCCGTGTTTTCGGGCGATGGTTCCTACCAACTCGGTGCCGCGAACCCTGACGGTTCGATACTTGTAGCTCATGTGGACCCCTCTCGTCAGCCACAGCAAACGCTACTCCTGTGAAGCGCAAAGACCAGCTGGGCAGCTGCGTGGAGCTTGATTATCCTGCGTCGCAGAGCAAGTGGTACCAACTGTCGGCGAGCACTTCTAGCGCGTGGTCGCGGTTTGGCTCGAGCTTGCGCCGCGTCCAGAGAGTGGCGACGTAGTCGAGCTGGGTGAAGGCGAGTGTTCCACGGATGTGGTGCGTTTCTTCGGGGAAGCGCCCGGCCAGCTGCATGCCGCGGACAAGGTCGGAGATGACTTCCTCATGCCAACCCTCCACCAATGTCCGCACTTCGCGATCAACCGCAGCAGCCTCGTCGAGGACGTCGAGGTACGGACGGAAGACCGGCCAGAGCGCAGCGCGCGACTCGAGCCAGGCAAGGATTCCCGGCAGTTTGCCATCCCGCACCACGTCCACGAGCTCGACGGCGGTCGACGCACTGTCGGGACCATCCGCGCGGTCGAGCACGGCGTTGACGCGCGCCATGAAGTCCCTCATCAGATCGCTCCGCGAGGGGTAGTACGCGTAAAAAGTCACCCTCGTGGTGCCGGCAGCGGCGGCGATCTCGTCGATCGTGGTTGCCGCGTAGCCCTTCTCTGTGAAGAGTTCGAGTGCCCGTTCGACGATCACGTCGCGGGTCAGCTGCTTCTGGGCTTCTCGCAACGACGACATGGGTCAATCCTAACCGTGGTGTGCGGCAATTGTGCGGAGCAAGAGCAAAGGATGCGCGTCGCCAAGCGAGCTGACAAGCCGTAAAGAACGCACGCGCCCACGTGTTTGGCAGCAGACCTGAGCGAGCGTCCTGGTGTTTGGCAGCAGACCTGAGCGAGCGTCCTGGGTGGATGGCCATATATGTGAGCGAGCGTCCTGGTGGATGGCCAACGGGGCGGGGGCGTCAGCTCCCCGGCGGCGAAGCCCCCTTCCGCCGCCGTTCCGCCGTCGCGCCGTCCCCTTCCAGACGCTCGCTCACCTTTGGGGTGTTTCCGGCCGACGCTCGCTCACATCATGTGAGCGAGGGTCCTGGGTGACGGGCCGGCGTCGGCCAGTCGGCGCAATTTCGGGACGGGGATCCGGTAGTTGATCGCCACAGCGGTCCCGGAGCCGTCCTTGTCCTCCCAGCGCAAGAGCATCGAGTCGCTGTCCTCCCCCGGCTCGCAGTAGTCCGGTGCGCCGACCATGGGCGTGAAGCCGACCGACTTGAGCGACAGGCCGAAGGCCTCGGTCCAGAAGTACGGCTGGAAAGTGAACTCGGGCGCCGCGTCGCCCTTGAGCAGCCCGACGGCGGCGGCCTTCGCCTGGTCGATCGCGCTCGTCCAGAGGGGCACCCGCCGTACCCCGCGACTGCTCGGGTAGAACGCCACGTCGCCGGCGGCGACGATATCCGACCGAAGCCGGCCGCGGGTATCGACCCGCAGCGCGCCATCGACGAGGAGCCGGGTTCCGGCCAACCAATCGGTGTTCGGTTCGTCGCCGACGGCGGTGACCACCAGATCCGCTTCAAGCTCGGTGCCGTCGGCCAAGACAACCCGCGTCCCGGCGTCGGACTCCATTAGACGGGCTTTCCCGCCGACAACCACTCGTAGGCCTTGCCTGATGGCAGAGGAGGTGAACATATGCCCCAGGTAGTCGCCGAGCTGGCGCGCGAGGGGCTTGCCGTCGGAAACGAGCGTGACTTCGCAGCCAAGGTGCAGGCAGCCCGATGCGACCTCCATTCCGAGCGGCCCGCCGCCGATCACGACCACCGAAGGAAGCGATGCGAGTCGCTCCCTGAGCAGGATCGCATCCTCGATGGTGCGCAAAGTGAGCTCCCTGGAGGAGCCTTTCCCTTGCGCTCCCTCCCTGAGGCGTCTCGCCCGGGAACCGGAGGCGATCACGAGGCCGTCAAACGGCAATTCATCGCCACCGTCCAGATGAACCAGCCTGGAGTCGACGTCCAGCCCCGTTACGCTGACGCCGAGCAACTCGCTCGCTCCGTGGCCCGGCTCGGGAAGCTCGTGGGCCTGGAGGGCGTCGGCGTTGCTCCCGTTAACACTGTGCAGCAGCGCCTTCGACAGGGCGGGACGGCTGTACGGTTGGTGGCGCTCGTCGCCAACCACCGTCAAGTCGCCGTCGAAGCCCGCTGCGCGCAGCGAGTCGCATGCTGTGAGTCCGGCGATGCCGTTGCCGACCACCACAATCCTGCGCATGGTCATGCCGCAGCCAATCGGAGCGCCGCGACCGGGCAAACCCTGACCGCAGCCTTCGCGGCATCAAGCCCGGCACCCTCCACGTCCGGCACATCGATGACCAATTCGCCGTCGTCATCCAGGTGCATCAGCGACGGCGCGGCTTCCTCGCACAGGCCGTGGCCTTCGCAGCGGGGACGGTCCAGTTCGATCCTCATGCCGCCACTACCTTCTCAACCTGGAGAACCTCGAAGCTCCGCGTAATATTGCTCGGCTCGCGGACCTCATCGGAGAGGGCCAGGGTCTTCACCCTGCGGGCAAGCGCTTCGATGATCGCGTGTGCCTCGAGTTTCGCGAGGCCCTGGCCGGCGCAGCCATGCGGTCCATAACCAAAGGAGAGGTGGTCCACGGGGTTTCGTCTTACGTCGAAGGTGTCAGGGTTCGCGTAGTGGCGCGGGTCCCGGTTGCCCGCGCCGAAGAGGATGCCGACCTGGGCACCTGAGGGTATCGTGACTCCATCGATCTCCACGTCGCGCGTGGCCTTGCGTCCCCAGATGTGGACCGGAGCCCAATAGCGCAGCACTTCGGCGAACGCCGCGGGAACCAATTCCGGGTTCTCCCGGACCAGCTCGAACTGATCGGGGTGGCGGCCGAACAGCGCGACGATGTTGCCGATGGAGGCAATGGTCGTGTCGACGCCGGCTCCAAGATACTGGTGGATGATGTGGCCTGCTGAGCCTTTGGGAATGTCACCGCGGGTCTCGGCGTCGAAGATGCCGCGGCCGATCGAGCCCGGAGCGAGGTCATCCGCGGTGACCGAGGAGCACCAGCCGTACAATTCGCCGGCGATCGGGAAACTCTCCTGGGTGCGCTGGTTCAGTGGACCGATGACTTGCATCGCGGCCTGGCCCCAGCGCAGCATGTTGTCCTTGACGTGGCCGCTGAAACCAACAAGATCGGCGACGATCTCGATCGGGAAGGCCCGGGCCAGGGCATCGATGGCCTCGAAGCCGCCACTGGTGGCCAGTTCCGCGACGAGCTTGTCCGCCTTTTCGTCGATGACGACTTTGAGGCCGCGAAGGGCCCGGGGGGTGAGGTTCTGGGACAGCGTGGCGCGGAGCTGCGTGTGGATCGGCGGGTCGGAGGCAAGGGAGGTGCCCTGCAGTGCCTCGTTGACCACCGGGTTGAATCCGATGCTGGTGGACGAGAAGGCCGCCGGATCGCCGAGGGCATTGCGGATGGCGTCGTAGCGCGTCAGGACGTACAGCTCGTTCTTCGGAAGGTGGACCACGGAAGCCTGCTCGCGGAGCGCGGCATAGGTGGGGTAGGGGTCGACGAGGATGTCGTCAGCCCAGATGTCGATGTCTGACTCGATAGGTGCGGTCACGGGGTTCTCCTTGTGGATAGTAAGTGGTCGGGTCAGTGCCGGAGGTCTTAGACGGCGGCCTCGGCGCTTGCTTCGGTGGTCTCCGTGATGGCATCGGCGGTAGGCGCTGAGGACCGTGCGGAGATGAAGAGGGTGAGAACGGCGGAGAGGGTCGCCGCGACGCCCGCGCAGAGATAGACGGTCTGGAAACCCTCGCCGAGGGACGTCCCGGCGACCCCCTGGATCCGCGGCTTGGCTGCGGCGAGGGCCTTGACCATGCCATCGACCGCCGGGGCCGGAGCACCGCCTCCCGCTGCCTGGCCGGAGAATTGGGCGACGATGCCGTCCCAGCCTGAGAGGAAACCAAGCGGCGGCACGTGCACCAGTCCGGCCACTGCATCTGCGGGCATTCCGGCCGCCCCGAGGATGCCGGCAAGGGGACCAGCGAAGACTGTGGCTCCAATGCCGAAGGCGATGGCCGAGCCGATCACAGGACCGAGGGCGAAGCCGAGGTCGCGCAGGAGATTCGTCGTGGCGGACGCCATGCCTATTTGTTGGGCCGGGACGGTGTTGATGGCCACTGCGGTAACGGAGCCGACCGTGAGGGCGAAGCCGACACCCAGCACGAGCAGAGGCGGAATGAATGCTGTCCACGGCGTGCCGCCGAAAGTCTCCGGGGTGCCGAGTGCGAACGTGGAGAGCCAGAACCCGGAAACGGCCATGAAAGCGAAGCCGGCCGTCAGTACCCAGCGTGGGGCAACGTGGTGGATGAGCCACCCGACCACCGGGATGAAGGCGAATGCCGGGCCCTGGATGAAGACGAATAGAACTCCGACCTTCCAGGTCTCGGCCAGGGCCAGGCCGCTGACGGCGACGCTCGTGCTGAAGCAGATCGCAAGGAAAGCGAACATCCCGGTGACGGCCACAATCCCGGTGATCGAGTAGGAGCTGTTCTTGAACAGCGAGAGGTGGATCAGTGGCTGAGCGGTGCGCGACTCGATGATGATGAAAGCGATGAGCAGGATTCCGCCGGCGATGTAGCTTGCGATAACCTGCGCGCTGCCGAAGCCGGCGTCGACCGCCGTCACCGTGGCGTAAAGGACGGCAATGAGGCCGACGGCGAGAGTGAGCTGGCCGGGCATGTCCAGTTTGCGCCCCTCGGCGGCTGCGGAATCTTTCGCGCGGACCGCGATGAGAAGAACGACGACGGCAACAGCGGCCGCAATCAAATAGGCCGCGCGCCAGCCACTGAAGGCGTTCGAGGCGCCTGGTCCACCGCCGGGCACGGTGAAGAACTGCGCAGTGAACCCGGCAAGCACCGGGGAAATCACCGCGCCCAGTGACAGGAACCCTGCCCAGGTGGCGATGACCTTCGCCCGGGCGCGGTGGTCGGGGGTGATCGCCGCGATCATGGAAAGCGAAATGGGAAAGAGTATGCCCGCCCCTATGCCGCCGATGGCCTGCGCGACGATCATCACGCCGGTGGAGGGCGCCATCGCGGCCATGACCGAGCCGATGACGCTGACGGCAGCGCCGACATAGAGCAGCTTCCTGCGCCCGAACATATCGCCCAGCAGTCCCCAGCTGAGCTCGAACACCACAATGCCCATCAGGAACATGCCCGCGATCCAGGTCAGGCCAGCGCCCGAGGTGTGGAATTCCACGGCAAAGGTGCCGCTGAGGGCCCCTGGCAACGCGTTGGTGATCTGCGCGAGGGTGACAGCGCTGTAGGCGGCCACGAAAGTGGCCCGTACAGAGCCGCGGCTCGCTACCGAAATGGTTTGACTCATCGATGAAACTCCCTTGTTTCTGTTCGATCTGGTTCATGGGGACTGTATGAGACAGTGTGGAGTTAATTCTTACAGCATGTCAAGGAAAATTCTCTTGTATAAATTTCTTGACAGTATGTAAAGGAAAGTGTGATGCTGGCTGCATCGCAACGGAGCGACGGCGCGGTCACACTGCGCGGCGTCCCTGCATTCAACATCCGATCTTCAAGGGAGAAGACCCCCGTGAGTCACACCACCCTCACCGGCACCGCCGACGTGATTGATGCCCCCGCCGGGCAAACCGTCAACACGGTCCTGGGCCCCGTACCTGCTTCTGAACTGGGCGTCGTTGCGGTCCATGAAGCGTTGTTGTCGGTGCTCCCGGGCGCCCAGTACGCTCCCGACATCTCGATGGACCGGGCGGAGATCTTCGAGGCCCTGGCTGCGAAACTCACGGAGTTCCGTGGGTTCGGCGGGCAAACGATCGTCGACAGCACCGGCATGTTCCACGGCCGCGACCTCAAACTCTACGAGGCACTCTCCCGCTCCACCGGCGTCCACATCGTGGCCTCCACGGGCTTGGGCCCGGAGGAAGAACTCGGCGGGTACTTCCTGACGCCACAGACCAACCCGCCCACCCCGTGGCCGGCCGAAAAGTTCGCCGATCTCTTCGGGAGGGAGGTCAGCGAGGGGATGGTGGTTCCCCGGCTTGAACGCCGCGCCGCCGCGGGCATCGTGGCCGCCATCGCCGACCGTGCCGGGCTGACCCCCACCGAGGAAAGCCTGTTCCGCGGCTCCGCCCGCGCCGCCAGGGACACAGGTATTCCGGTCTCCATCCGCTTCGGCGCCGACGCCTTGCACGACTTGGACATCGTCCTGGAAGAGCAGATCGGGGCCGAGCGGGTGCTTGTCGGTGACCTGGACCGCAAGGACGCCACCGGAACGGCCATTGAGGTGGCCCGCCGTGGAGCATTCGTCGGCATCGACCACGTGGGCTTGAACGACCATCCGGGCTACCTCAGCGACCAGGAACGCACTGCACTGGTACTCGAACTCGTCAGCGCCGGCCACGCCGGCAAGATCATCCTCTCGGGCAACTCAATCGGAGTGGCCAAGGGCCTCCCGGAGTACGAGCTGCCCTACAGCCACGTGGTGGCCACGTTCGTGCCCCACCTCAAGACCCAGGGCCTGAGTGACGAAGACGCCCAACGCATCCTCGTGGACAATCCGCGCAATCTCTTGACCGTGCGCTAAGCACCCGCCCACCCGCAACAAGCTTGAGAACCCCTGAGGTGAACGAATGACCAAGGTCAATACAGTGCTGGGAACCATTCCGGCCGAAGAACTGGAAATCGTGGCGGTCCACGAACACATCGGGTACGGCATGCCCGGGTCCGAACTCGACAGCAAATGGTGGAAGACCCCGGAACAGGCCTATGAAGAAACCGTGCCGAAGTTGCGGAAGTTTCGCGAATACGGCGGCGGCACGTTAGTGGACGCCACGGGTATCTGCAACGGCCGTGACGTCGACTACTACAAGTCCCTGTCCCGCAAGACCGGGGTGCACATTGTGGCCTGCACCGGGTTCGTCGGCGGCGACACCGCCCTGCCGCATTTCTCCCGCGCCACCGTGGACTACCTCGCGAAAGTGTTCATCCACGAGATCACCGTGGGCATCGGAAACACCGGCGCCAAAGCCGGCGTGATCAAGGTGGGCGTGAGCCGCGGTGGACGAATGACAGAGCTGGACAAACGAATCTACCGGTCCGCGGCCCGCGCCGCCGTCGTCACCGGTGCGCCAATACTGACCCACCTGGCCATCGATCCAGAGCCGGCGGTTTCCATCTTCAACGAAGAGGGCCTCTCCCTGGACCGCGTGCTCTTCGGCCACGCCGACGACGGATTGAACGCTCCGATCACCCCGCATGACTGGATCTACGAGCAGGGCGGCCGAATCGGCTTCGATACCTTCGGCTACGACCTCGAACTTCCGGACCCCCCGTTTTGGGGCCGCAAGCGCGCCGAACGCATGCAGCACTTCGTGACCCTCGTGAAAAAGGGCTACGCAGACAAGCTGCTCGTTTCGGCGGACGCGAATTGCAGCCCGCTGGGCTGGCCGGGGGTCAAGGGCCACACCATCAACTACATCTTCGAGGACATGATCCCCGACATGCGCGCCGCGGGAATCGACGACGCCACTCTCAAACTCCTGCTCGAAGACAACCCGGCCGGCTTCCTGTCGCTGGACGCCTGACTTCCGGACGGGCACCACAATCTACCCGCTTCTCCAGACTTGGTCCCAGGCCAAGGAAGAGTCAAGAAAGTGATCCAAACAATGAAGGCTGAAGACATCAAGAACCTCAACATCGCCATCGTCGGCGCAGGGTATGGGGGCGCAGCTGCGGCCAAAGCCCTGAGCCTGCTCGGTGCGAACGTCAACGTGTACGAGCAAGCGTCGCAGATGCGGGAGGTTGGCGCCGGCATTGGATTACGTCCCGCCACCATGGACCGTTTCAGCAGGTGGGGGATCTTCGATGCTATCGCCAAGGTCAGTTCGCCGAGCGACTACTTCGAGATCCTCACGGCCAGCGGAACACCGATCTTGAAGGACACATGGCCGGAGTTCGGCGAGCAGGCCCACACCTACCTCATCCACCGGGGCGACTTCATCGAGGCCTTGCTCGGCGTGCTCCCGAAGGGAATGGTGCACCTGGGCCACAAGCTCGAGAAGATCGAGGAAATGGACGGCCGTTCCGTGCTGAGCTTCACGAACGGCAATACCGTCGAGGCAGACCTCGTGGTGGGTGCCGACGGCATCAAATCCGTGGTCCGCGAGCAGCTCTTCAGCGACAAAGGCCCCGTGTTCTCGGGAGAACACGCTTACCGTGTGGTCATTTCCGCCGACGACGCCCACGGCCTGGTGGTTGACGACAACCTACGGATGTACATCGGCAAGGGCACCAAGGTCTACCTGTTGCCGCTTCGCCACCGGAACCAGGTGTCCTTCGACATTACTGCCCTGAACCCGGACGGTACCTGGGCGCCGAAGGTGAGCAAGGAAAGCCTCCTGGAAACCGTCAGCGGATTCGACGAGCGCATCGTGAACATCACAAGGGGCCTCGACATGAACACGGTCAATGTCCGCGCCGTCTACGACATCGACCCGGTCGACTCGTGGCACACCGACTCCGTGGTGCTCATGGGCGACGCGGCGCACTCCATGTTGCACCACCAGGGACAAGGCGCAAACTCGGCCATTGAGGACGCAGGTGCACTCGCCGACGCGCTCACCCAGGCCGCCACGGTCAAGGAGGCGCTGGCCCTGTTCCAGGCAACCCGCAAGCCGGTGACGGATGAGCTGCAGCGCATCTCCCGTCAAGGCTGGAGCGAGGAAGAGGTCAACGATGTCTTCCCGGGTCAGAAGCCCACGTCGCAAAAGCCCGCCAGCGCGCCCGTAACAGCAGAAGCGAGGGCATGAACGCCATGGCCATCCATCCGGAAATCGCCAAGGTCCTGGCCACTTTGCCGGCACCCGATGGTTCGCCCTTGGACCCTCGAGCCATGCGCGCCGGCGAGGCAGCCCAGGTCCCGCCGCTGGCGGAGCGGCTACCGCTGTACTCGGTGGACGACGCCACGGCTGTCACGTCGTCGGGCGAAGTGCCGGTGCGGATCTATACGCCGATGGAGGCCGACTCCTATGGCCTGCTGGTGTACTTCCACGGCGGCGCCTTCTTCCTGGGCAGCCTGGACACCCACGACTACGTGGCACGCGCCCTGGCGAAGGAAACCGGACACAAGGTCATCTCGGTTGGCTACCGTTTGGCTCCCGAGGCCGTGTTCCCTGCAGGGCTTGACGACTGCTACGGCGTGGTCCGCTGGGCGGCCGGGAAGGGCGGAAACCTGAAGTGGGACGGGAAGAACCTCGCCGTCGCAGGTGATAGCTCTGGAGGCAACTTCGTTGCCGCCGTCGCCGCGAAAGCCCTCGACGACGGGTTCAAGCAGATCACCCACCAGGTCCTGTTCTACCCGTCGCTGGACCTGGATTTCGACGTCGAGCGTTACCCCTCACTGCGCGAAAACGCCGAAGGATACGGGCTGGAGACGGCGGGCCTCAAACCCTTCAACTCGTTCTACCTTGAGAACGGGGCCGACCCTGCAGACCCCCGTGTCTCCCCCGTCAAGCGGGAAGATCTCGCCGGGCTTCCGGCAGCGCTGGTCATCACCGCCGAGCACGATCCCCTCCGGGACGAGGGCGAACTCTATGGCCGGCGCTTGGCGGAGGCCGGCGTCGAGACAAAAGTGACCCGCTACCCCGGCGCCAATCATGGTTTTGTCCAGCACTTCTCCTGGATACCGGAGCTGTACCGGGCATTCGAGGAGACGGGCGAATTCCTGAACGCGAGGACCGGCCAATGACGAAGCAGCTTGCTGTACATCCCCTCGTCTCCCCGTGGGGCCGCTTCGGCCTCTACAGCTTCTTTATCGACGCCGCCGAACCGGCCATCGTCGACACGGGGATCGCATCCTCCCCCGCCGACGGCATGGTGCCGGCACTGGAGGCAATCGGACGCCGGATCGAAGACGTCCGCTGGATCCTGCTGACCCATGGACACATCGACCACATTGGCGGCGCCTACGCCCTGTGGGAGCTCACCGGACGGCGCGCCCAAGTGGTCATCCATGAGGCCGACGCACCGTTCTTGCGCTCGCGGCGGGCCCATGTGGACGAATACCTTTCCGGGCGGGCGCAGTATCTGCAGGATCCCGACGGCGAGGCGAAGCTCACCGCGGCCACGAATGCCGTGATCTCGGGCGAGATGGAGCCGACGCTGTTGGTGCGGGGCGGCGAGACCATCCCGCTGGGCGGCGGCGCCACGGTTTCGGTCCATTCGATTCCGGGCCATACCCCGGGGTCGGTGGCCTACGTCCTCGACGGGCAGAATGACGTGTTCGTCGGCGACGCGGTCCAAATCCACGGCGCGGCAAACGGCTTTCCGGGGTTCGTGGACCCGGCCGCCTACCGCTCGAGCCTTGAGTACCTGCGCGATGAGGTCCGTCCACGGCACTTGTACCTGGGGCACCCGTACCGCCGCAGGGACGGCACGCCCTACGGCGTGGAGCTCGACGCCGGACAAGCCAGGGAAGCGCTCCAAGGGAGCCTGGACATCGAGGCCCGTGTCAGCAAAGCGGCCTACGGCTGCATAGCATCCGGCCTGCAGGATACGGACTCGCCCTACTCCCCCTTCACCCGCGTGGCCGAGGACCTTGGATACGACGGGGACCCCACGCTGGAGCCTTCCCCGTTCTTCACCACCCTCCACGGGTACCGCACGTCGCTGGACCATTTGATCGAAGACGAGGAGTAAACACTCATGGATGACTTTCAGTTCCTGGATGCAAGCGGGCAATCCATAGCTGTCCGCAAGGACCTTCGGGTCCCGATGCGGGACGGCGTCGAGCTCGCCGCGGACGCCTACCACGGCCCCGAAAACAAGCCGCGCCCGGCCTTGGTGGCACTCAGTCCGTACGGCAAGGAGCTGCAGGCCCTTGCCCTCACCGCTCCCCCGCAGCGGCGTCCCAGCCCCATGTGGGACGGCTGCATCGAGGCCGGGGACATCGCCAGGATCGTCAAGGAGGACTACGTCCATGTCATCGGCGACCTCCGAGGCTCGGGCTTCTCGGGCGGCGAGCACATCGGCAACTACAACGCCGGCGGTGTGTCGCTTGGCCAGGACGCCTACGACTTCATCGAATGGGTCGCCGCGCAGCCATGGTGCGACGGGAACGTCGGCATGGTGGGCATCTCCTACTTCGGTTCGATGCAGGTTCTGGCCGCCGCCGAGCGTCCGCCGCACCTCAAGGCGATCTTCGTCTCCGGCGGCCATTACGACTTCTATGAAACGACGTACCACGGCGGCATCATGTGGTTCATGCCGCGTGCCGCCCGCGAAGGACGCGGAGGGGACTCGGGCTGGGCGTTCACCGACAACGTGAAGTCCCGCATGATCGAGAAGCATTCTCCAGGGGAACTCAAGAAGCTCGTCGCCGAGCGCCTCGAGGATCCGGACATCGCGGCCTGGCCGAACCTGGTCCATGTACTGAACTACCCCAAGAACCACGAGGCCTGGTTCGACATCGTCATGAACGAACTGGACGGTGAATGGTACGAAGAACGCAACCCCATCACGCTGGCCCCGAACATCGACATCCCGGTCTGGCTGCAGCTCGACCAAGGCCGCGGGTGGACCCTTGACGGCACCATCGAGTTGTACAACGCACTCAAGGGCCCGAAAAAGCTGACCATCGGCCCCTACCCGCCCATGCAATCACGCCCCTTCATCGAGGAGCACGACAAAATGTTCCGGTGGTATGACTACTGGATCAAAGGCATCGACAACGGGGTCATGGACGAGCCGCCCGTCAGCGTCTTCGTGGAGGGCTCGCGCGAAGTGGTGACCGCCGGGCAGTGGCCCCCGAAGGACATCGAGTACAAGTCCCTCTATCTCCGGCCGCGCCACAAGCTGTCGGAAGAGCCGGAGCCGATGGGTGCCGAGTACGCCGTCCCGGACGGTTTCTACCAAGCCCCGTTGACGGTGACCGACAAGGTGGAGATCCTCTCGTGGAGCACCCAGCCGTTCGAGCAGGACACGGAATTGATCGGCGCAGGCGCCGCCCACATCTTCGCGGAAATCGACCAGGCCGACACAAACTTCATCCTGCGCCTCTGGGACACCGCGCCGAACGGGGAACGCCAGCTGATCACCACCGGCTACCTCAAGGCATCGCACCGTGAACTGGACGAACGGACTACCGAGGGCAACCCCTACCACCCGCACACCCGATCAGTGCCGGTGGAGCCCGGGACGATCGAGGAGTACGTACTGCGCCTCTACCCGTTCGCCAACACGTTCAAGGCAGGTCATCGCCTCACGGTTGAACTGTCCAACGATGAGCCGCTGGCCGACGAGCACAACGCACTACTCCCGCCTGACGCCTTCCACTTGCCGGTAGGCCGCCCCGTCACGCACAAGATCTACCGCGACGCCACCCACCAGTCGCGGCTCGTCTTGCCGTTCACGAGGGTGGACGGCTAAGCGCACCGGGTTGTCGGACCGCTTGACTAAGCTTCGCGTCCCGGGACGCTCGCTCACTTTTTAGGGTGTTTTCCGTCGACGCTCGCTCACATGATGTGAGCGAGCGTCCCGGAATTTGACGACATATCAGAGCGAGCGTCGTGGAATTTGACCGTATAAGCGAGCGAGCGTCCAGGAAGCGGCACCTAGGCCGACCAGGCAAAGGGAGCGGAGAAGGAGTTCTTTCCGGCGTTGTCCCAGGTCATCCCGAACACGTCCACGCGGGCCGTGCTGGCTGTGCCCGCGGCCAAGGTGTCCGCCGGGAATCCTACCCCGCTGATTTTCACTCCGAGCCCTGTGGCATCCATCGGAGACACGAAGTCCTCAACGGCCAAGTCGACGGCACTGCCGACGCGGACCTGGTGCGAACGACCGTCTTCGGTGTAGGCGATTTCCAGGGATTCCATTCCCGCCATTTCACCGATCAGGGGTGTGAGGCCCTCCATTGGTCCGCCGAGCTGGCCACCGAAAACAGCGCCGAGCGCTTCGGCTTGCTCGGGTGAGGCGGCGGCGTCCATCAGCACGCCGAGTTTCCATCCCCCGTCGCTCATGAGGGCAGGCGTATCGGCGACGACGCAGACCGTCAGGCCACCGACGTCGACGCCGTTTACCTCACCTGTGTCCACATGAAAGGCCAGGGCCACGTTGCATCGATCGTTATCCGCCGGTGCGGTCAGCCCTGAAGTGGAACACGGGCAGACCATGTCGCAGTTGCAATTCTCAAAATACGTACCCTCGACGTGCCACGACATCTGGGGCTCCTTTCGGCGAGGCATCCCCAGAAAAAAGTCTCCTCGCGGCCCGGAACAGTGTCAACGCTCTCCGGATCGCTCACGGGTCCATGGGTCGTACCTCGATAGGCCACAGCCTGGCCTCTCCGAACTTGCCGGCGATCTCCACAGCCCTTGCCATGTCCACGCAGTCAACCACGTAGTAGCCGGCCACGATTTCCTTCGTCTCGATGAACGGGCCGTCCGTCACCGTAGGCCCGCTGCCGTTGTTTCTCACGAACTTCGCTTCTTCACCGAGTTCATGAGCCTCCACAAATTCTCCGGAGGCCCTGAGTTCCTGCTGCAAGGAGGTGTGCGCCTCCATGATCGCGTCGATCTCGGACTCTGGAAGGGCGTTCCAGGCGTCGAAATTGTTTTGAATCAGCAAGAGATGTTTCATTTTTTCTCCTTGACGGCGGATGTCGCATTGCTATTCGGCGTGGATTCAGATGAGGACGAGGACGCAGAACCAGTCTCCGCCAGGCGTTTGCCAAGGTAGCGGCGTTCCGCCTCGGATGGTGCGAGTTCGCGGGCCCGCTGGTATTCGTCCCTCGCCTCCGACCTTCGGCCGAGCCGCCTCAGGAGGTCCGCTTTCGCGGCGGGCAGAAGGTAGTACCCCTCGAGCGAGCGGGATCGGTCCAGTTGCTCGATGAGGGCCAGCCCGGCCTCCGGACCTTGGGACATTGCGACGGCGACAGCACGGTTGAGTTCGACAACCGGCGACGGCGCAATCTGCGCAAGGGAGTCGTACAGCAAGGCCACCCGGGCGAAGTCTGTACTTCCTGGGGTGCGGGCGGTCATATGGCATGCCGCAATAGCGGCCTGGACACGGTAGCTCCCTGGCCGGGATCGGTGTGAAATGCCAAGCCGTTCGGCAGCGGCAAGGAGCGCAACGGCCTCGGCAACCTCAGCGTGGTCCCACGATTCGCGGTCTTGCTCCTCCAACGTCACCAAGTCCCCCGCCGCGTCCGTTCGAGAGCTTCGCCGGGCATGGTGGAACAGCATGAGCGCGAGGAGGCCCATGGCCTCCGGTTCCTGCTGTGAACCGGCAAGCAACGAAACGAGCAAGCGGTTGAGGCGAATCGCTTCCCGCGCAAGGGACTCCCGGATCAAGGAGTCGCCGCCCGTGGCGGAATAGCCTTCGTTGAACATGAGATAGAGGACCGCCAGGACCCCGGACGTGCGTTCGGCTCTCAGCTCCGGGGGCGGTACCCGATACGGGATTCCTGCGTCACGTATCTTGGCCCGTGCACGGACCAGCCGCTTTGACATGGTTGCCTCCGAGACGAGGAACGCACGCGCAATCTCACCCGTCGTCAGCCCTGCGACGGTACGCAGCGTCAACGCAACCCTTGCGTCGAGCGGGAGGGCAGGGTGGCAACAGGTGAAGATCAGCCGCAGCCGGTCGTCTTCCGCACCCGGATCATTGCTGCCCCCATCCCCCAGGCCTTCGAGTTGGGCGATGATCGCGAGTTCACGGACAGCCCTCTTTTCGCTGGCCGCACTCCGCATGCGATCGATCGCCCTGTTCCTCGCCACTGTGGTCAGCCAAGCCCCGGGGTTCCGCGGAACGCCGTGCTCCGGCCAGTCGACCAATGCCTTTGCGAACGCGTCCTGAACGCAATCCTCCGCCAGGCTCCAGTCTCCCGTCACCCGGATGAGGGTTGCGGTGATCCGGGCGTTCTCCTCGGCGGAGGCAGCCTCGACGGCGGTCCGGGCATCCGTCAGTTCTCTCGCCATTTCATCTCCCCGCTCAAGACGCCGGACGCCGGGCGAACCGCTACAGCCCGAGCGGCCACACTGGCCTGATCTCGATCTTGCCGAATCGTGCCATGGGATGCTTGGACGCCACCTCGATGGCCTCATCGAGATCGGCACACGCGATGACGTCGTAGCCCGCGATCCACTCTTTTGTCTCCGCAAACGGCCCGTCCGAGACAACCACTTCGCCCGCCCGCACCGTGACGGTGGTGGCGTCCTCGACGGGACGCAGCCGGTCACCGTGACGGGTTACGCCGCGGGCTTCCATCTCGGCCACCCATTCAACGATATTGTCCTCGGCGGCGACGTATTCCGGCGCTGCCGGGTCGTTGCAAATGAAAAGCATGTACTCCACGATGACTCCTTCTTCTCGGTTGATACACCATGACGACGGGCGGGACGTCGCGAAAAGGACACTGCCTGGGAAATTCTTTTTCGGGTCAAAATGGCTGTGATCTTGCCCCTTGACTATGTTGACACCCACAATGACGCGGGCAAGACTGATCATAGGTCCGCGTCCTACGAGGTGCAGGACGTCTGGCCCCTAAGGGGTGGACAATGCAGATTCCGGCTCCATTTGATTATGAGCGCGCGAGCGACGTCGCAAACGCGCTGTCCCTCCTCGAACGCCACGGTCCCGAGTCGCGCATCATCGCCGGCGGGCACAGCTTGCTGCCGATGATGAAGCTCCGCCTGGCGCGTCCGGAGTGGCTGATCGACATCAACGACCTGACGGAACTGGAATTCATCCGCAGGGAAGGCGAGCAGTTGCGTGTGGGCGCGTTAACCCGCCACACGGCGCTCCTCGAGTCAGCCGAAGTCGCCGAGCTCTTTCCGATAATCCGCGACGCCGAGCAGGTGATCGCGGACCCTGTGGTCCGCAACCGTGGAACGATCGGCGGCTCGCTCTGCCAAGCGGATCCGGCCGAAGACCTGTCTACCGTTTGCGATGTCCTGCGCGCCGAGGCCGTGATCCGCGGGCCCGACGGCGAACGGATCGTCGCGATGTCGGATTTCCACCGCGGCCCTTACGAAACCGCCGTGGCGCAAAACGAACTGTTGTACGAAGTCCGCTTCACGATCCGCCCGCGCTCGGGCAGCGCCTATGAAAAAGTGGAGCGCCGGGTGGGTGACTGGGCAGTCGTCGCGGCCGGGGCCGCCGTCGGGCTTTCCGCAGACGGCACGGTGGAGGAGGCCGCCATCGGGCTCACGGCGGTCGGGCTGGACGGCACTATCCCCGAGGCCGAAGCCGTGCTCCGCGGACAGCAGCCGCAGGAAGACCTGTTCGCCGAGGCTGCCCGCATCGCAGCAGCCGCTTGCCACCCCGTGGACGACCAGCGCGGGCCGGTCGACTACAAACGGCACTTGGCCGATGAACTCACCCGCAGGGTCCTGCGCCGTGCTTGTGCACGCGCGGCAGGCGCACAGGAAGGCTGAAAGCAATGCAGGTCAGCATGACGGTCAACGGGGACAAGGTGACCCGGGAGATCGAACCCCGCGTGTTGCTGGTCCACTTCATCCGCGAAAACCTTGGATTGACCGGCACGCACTGGGGATGCGACACGAGCAACTGCGGAACCTGCGTGGTCCTGATGGACGGACAACCGGTGAAATCATGCACCGTGCTGGCAGCCATGGCCGACGGGCACGACATTCGGACCGTCGAGGGACTGGCCGTCAATGGCACGCTCGATCCGGTGCAGCAGGGGTTCATGGAGGAGCACGGCCTGCAATGCGGATTCTGCACTCCAGGCATGATGCTCACGGCCAGGGCCCTGCTGGACCGCAACCCGCATCCCGACGACGGCGAGATCCGCCAAGCCATTTCCGGCCAGATTTGCCGGTGCACCGGTTACGCGACGATCGTCCGCTCGGTGAAGTGGGCCGCAGCCCACCCGCCCGGTTGGGACGCTGAGACGGACGCCCAGGCGGACGACGGCGGTGCCGGAGGGACCATCGAAGAAGAGGTGACGGCATGACCACCGTCCAGGAGCATGCACCCAACCCGGCGGCCGGAGACCCGGGCCGCCCGATCGGGTTCGGCCGCCTCCAGCGCAAGGAGGACCCGCGGTTCGTCCGCGGCAAGGGCAATTACCTCGACGACATTGTGCTGCCCGGCATGCTGCATGGGGCCATTCTGCGCGCTCCCGTTGCGCATGCCCGACTGGTTTCCATAGACACGTCCGAAGCATTGGCGCATCCCGGGGTCCTCGCCGTTATCACCGGCAAGGACCTGCAGGCCCTCAACCTCGCGTGGGCGCCCACCCTGTCCGCGGACGTCCAGGCAGTCCTCGTCACGGACAAGGTCCGCTTCCAGGGCCAGGAAGTCGCCTTCGTGGTCGCGGAGGACCGCTACGCCGCCCGGGACGCCTTGGAGCTGATCGACGTCGAATACGACATGTTGCCTCCGGTGATTGATGCCCGCCGCGCCCTCGATCCCGGCGCGCCGGTCATCCGCGACGATATCGAGGGCCGGACGGACAACCGGATCTTCGACTGGGAGATCGGCGATGCGGCCGAAACCGAGGCGGTGTTCGCCGCTGCCGACGTCGTCGTCGCCCAGGAGGTTGTGTACCCCCGAGTGCATCCGGCGCCCATGGAAACCTGCGGCGCCGTGGCGGACTTCGATCCGATCGACGGCAGTCTGACCCTCTACGAAACGACCCAGGCCCCGCATGCCCACCGGACCCTGTATGCGATAGTCGCCGGCATTCCGGAGCACAAGATCCGGATCGTCTCCCCCGATATCGGCGGGGGCTTCGGCAACAAGGTGGGCATCTATCCCGGCTATGTCCTGGCCGTCGTCGGTTCGATCGTCACCGGGAAGCCGGTGAAGTGGGTGGAGGACCGCTCGGAAAACCTGATGTCCACGTCGTTCGCCCGCGACTACATCATGCAGGGCGAGATCGCAGCCACCAAGGAAGGCAAGATCCTGGCAGTCCGGACCAACGTGCTGGCAGACCACGGTGCATTCAACGCGACCGCACAGCCCACCAAGACCCCGGCCGGCTTCTTCTCCATCTTTACCGGGAGCTACGACCTGAAGGCGGCCTACTGCAAGGTCACTGGTGTCTACACCAACAAGGCCCCCGGTGGCGTCGCCTACGCCTGTTCCTTCCGCGTGACGGAAGCGGTCTACCTCGTGGAGCGCATGGTGGACATCCTGGCCCGGAAACTCGAGATGGATCCGGCAGAGCTCCGGCTCAAGAATTTCATCAAACCCGAGCAGTTCCCCTACGCCAACAAGACCGGCTGGATCTACGACTCCGGCAACTACGAGCCTGCCATGCGGCTGTCCATGCAAATGGCCGGGTACGAGGATCTCCGGCGCGAGCAACTCGAAAAGCGGGAGCGCGGCGAGCTGATGGGCATCGGCGTGTCCTTCTTCACTGAGACCGTCGGCGCCGGGCCCCGTAAGCATTTTGACATCGTGGGACTCGGCATGGCCGACGGCGCGGAACTCCGCGTCCATCCCACCGGCAAGGCCGTCGTCAGGATCTCGGTGCAAAGCCAGGGGCAGGGCCACGAAACCACGTTCGCCCAGATCGTGGCGGAGGAACTCGGCATCCCGCCTGAGAGCATCGACGTCGTCCACGGCGACACTGACCAGACCCCCTTCGGCCTGGGCACCTACGGGAGCCGCTCGACGCCGGTCAGCGGCGGCGCGGTAGCGCTGGTGGCGCGGAAGGTACGGGACAAGGCGAGGTTCATTGCCGCTGCGATGCTTGAGACCCGGCCCGAGGACCTCGAGTGGGAAAAGGGCCGCTGGTTCGTCAAGGGCGATCCAAGCGCCGGCAAGACGATCGCCGAGATCGCCTTCGGCGCCCACGGCACGGTGGCCCTCCCGGAGGGCATCGACGGTAACCTCGACGCGGAGGTGACGTATGACCCTCCCAACCTGACGTTCCCGTTCGGCGCCTATATCTGCGTGGTGGACGTCGACGCCGGTACCGGCCACGTCAAGGTCCGTCGCTTCATCGCGGTGGACGATTGCGGGACCCGGATCAATCCGATGATCATCGAAGGCCAGGTCCACGGCGGGCTGACCGACGGCGTCGGGATGGCGCTCATGGAAATCATCGCGTTCGACGAGGAGGGCAACTGCCTCAGCGGCTCGTTCATGGACTACCTCATCCCGACGGCGATGGAAGTCCCCGACTGGGAGACCGGGTTCACCGTCACGCCATCGCCGCACCACCCCATCGGCGCCAAAGGCATCGGTGAATCCGCCACGGTCGGGTCCCCGCCGGCCATCGTCAATGCGATCGTGGATGCCTTGACGCCATATGGAGTGACCCACATGGATATGCCGTGCACGCCGGCCCGGGTGTGGGAGGCCATGCAGGGCCGGGCCAGGCCACCGGTGTGACATGCCGCTGCACGGAGAAGCCTTGGCCGCTAAGGTGCAGGAACTTGTGGAGCGCCGGGAACCGTTTGTGCGTGCCACGGTAGTCCGCGCGCAGCACCCCACCAGCGCCCACGCCGGGGACACCGCCCTGGTGCTGGCCAACGGGGACATCGACGGGTTCCTGGGTGGCACGTGCGTCGAGGCGTCCGTGCGCGAATACGGCCTGCAGACGCTTTCCAAGCACGAACCCCTGTTGCTGCGCGTCGTCCCCGGTGAACCGTCCCGCACCCGCGAGGAGGGCGCCGTCGAGGTTTCAAACCCCTGCCTCAGCGGCGGCGCCGTGGAGATCTTCCTCGAGCCGCAAATGCCCGCTCCCCGGGTGGTGGTGGTCGGCGCGACCCCCGTGGCACAAGCGTTGGGTGCCTTGGGTGCCATCCTCGACCTGGACATGGAACTCAGCGACGGAGCCACGGCGGAACCGCGGGCCGACGACGCCGCCCTCATCGTCGCGTCGCAGGGCCGGGACGAGGAACCCGCATTGGAGGCCGCGCTCCGGCTAGGGGTGCCGTACGTCGCCCTTGTCGCAAGCCGCACGCGCGGCGCCGCCGTCCTGGCCTCGCTCGACGTCGACGACGGCCAGCGTGCGCGCGTGCACAGCCCGGCGGGGCTGCTGCTGGGCGGCCGGACTCCTGCCGAGATCGCGCTGTCGATCTTGGCCGAGCTAGTGTCCGTGCGCCACCTCGGCCGGACTGCGGACACGACGACTCCGGAGGCTGCGACCGTAGAGGCTGCGACGGCGGATCCGGTGCCGGCGAGCGCCGAACCTGCGACCGCCGTGGATCCCGTCTGCAGCATGAGCGTCGCGGCCGTGGAGTCGACGCTGCACGCCGAATATGCCGGAACGACGTACTACTTCTGTTCCCCTGGATGCAGGAGGGCCTTCCTCGCCGATCCGGAACGATATGCCGCGTCCTGAGCCCCGGACCTCCGGGCCGGTGCGGGCAGGCGCGGAAGACGAGGTGCGGCGTCTTGTCCCGGACGTTTCCGCGCTCACGTCCGCGCTCGACGACGGCGACTATCTTGCCGACGTCGGACTGGCGACCGCACTGTTCCTGTCCGTCCGCTTGCCGCAACCCATCCTGCTGGAGGGTGAGGCCGGCGTCGGGAAGACCGAGGCGGCGAAGGCACTGGCGAAGGTGCTCGACACTCCCCTGTATCGCTTGCAGTGCTACGAGGGCATCGACGTGGGCGAGGCGCTCTACGAGTGGAACCATCAACGCCAGCTCCTGGGCATCCGATTGGCGGAAGTCCGGGACGTCCGTATGGAGGAGGCCGACCTCTTCGGGGAACAGTACCTGCTGCGTCGCCCGCTACTGAAGGCGATCGAGCATCCGGGCCCGCGTCCCGCCGTCCTGCTACTGGATGAGATCGACCGGGCCGACGCGGAGTTCGAGGCCTTCACCTTCGAGCTGCTGGCCGAAGCCGCCGTGACTATTCCCGAGCTGGGCACTATCCGCGCCACGCACCCGCCCGTCGTCGTCCTGACCTCCAACCGGACCAGGGACCTGCACGACGCATTGACCCGGCGCTGCCTGTACCACTGGATTGACTACCCCCGGCCGGAGCGGATCGCCGCGATTGTTCGCCGTAGGGTGCCTGGGAGCGCCGAGCCACTCGCCCTGGATGCCGCAGCTGCAATCACCAGGCTGCGATCCTTGGACTTGGCCAAACCTCCGGGGATCGCGGAGGCAATCGACTGGGTGTCCGCCCTCACTGTGCTTGGCGTCGACCGGCTGGATCCGGTTGCGGTGAATCAGACCTGGGGTTCGGTCCTGAAGAATCGCGATGACCTGGACCTTGCGTGGGCCCGCGGCCCGGGATGGGTGGCGGGCGGCAATGCCTGAGTACGCGCCGAGTGATGGCCTGGCGGGCGTCGATGCGGCGGCTTTGGCGGTGGGGTTCAGCATGGCCCTGCGCCGTGCAGGGCTGCCGAGTTCCCCGGACCGTGCGGGCTGGCTGGCCCAAGCGCTCCGGATCGTTCCTCCTACTGCGCGGGAGCCGCTGTACTGGACCTGCCGGGTGGCGCTCGTCTCCTCGCATGAGCAACTGCCGGCATTCGATGCCGTCTTTTCGGCAGCATTTGACGGGATGCTCGATCCGGCAGACACCCGCGGTGATGCCAACAGTCCTCCAGCAATCGGCGCGGCGGAGCACGCCCGGGCCGCTGTAAGCGAGCGACGCCTGGCACATGCCGACGGCCACGTCCCGGCGTCGCGGGCACCCCTCGCCGTCCCCGGCGAAGGGAACGACGACGAATCCAACGCACCCGGGTTCGAGGCCATCCTGGCCATGGCCTCCGCTGACGAGCACTTGCATGAGAAATCCTTCGCCGAGCTCACCCCCGAAGAAAGTGCCCAGGTGCGCCAGCTGGTGCGGCGCATCGTGCTGGCAACCCCGGAGCGCCGCAGCCGTCGGACACGCCAATGGGCGCACAACGGTGCGAAGCTCGACCTCCGGCGCACCATCCGCGCTGCCCGGCGCGCCGGTGGCGACGCAAGCTCCTTGGTCTACTCCCGCCGTCGCGCGCGTCCGCGCCGCTTGGTGTTCCTGTGCGATATATCCGGGTCCATGGAACCGTATACACAGGTCTTCCTGTCCCTGGTTCAGGGAGCGGTGGCCGGTGCCCAAGCCGAGGCGTTTGTGTTTTCCACCCGGCTGACCAGGCTGACCCGGCAGCTTTCGAACCGGAATGCCGACGAGGCCCTGGCCCTCGGAGCCGCAGCCGCCCCGGACTGGGCGGGTGGCACCAGGCTGGCGGAGAGCCTCCGGCATTTCATCGACGGCCATGGACGCCGCGGGCTGGCACGGGGCGCGGTGGTTGTGGTGCTCTCCGACGGTTGGGCCCAGGACGCGCCGGAATTGGTGGAAGCCCAGATGGCGCGGTTGCGACGCCTTGCGTACCGGATCGTCTGGGTTAATCCGAGGAAGGCTGGCACCGGCTACCAACCTTTGGCAGGCGGGATGGCCGCTGCGCTGCCCTATTGTGACGCCTTCGTGAGCGGGCACAACTACGCCGCTTTGACGGAAGCGGCCGCCGCGATTCGCGCCGAGCGGCCGCGCCCGTCGCGCCCGTCGCGAGTGGCGGCTGTGCAACCCGCCAGCACGGGCAGGAGAAGGCATGACTGAAACGGCCATCGAGCTCGTAGGTGTGACCAAGCGTTTCGGTTCCCTCACCGCCGTCGACGATCTCAGCCTGCAGGTGGAGCGCGGGGAGATTTTCGGCCTTCTGGGGCCCAACGGCTCAGGCAAAACGACCATCATCAACATGATCAGCGGCCTCAGCCGCCCAAGTTCCGGCCATGTCAAGGTGCTGGGCATCGATCTGCTGAAGGATCCACGCGGGATCCGGCGCTCGCTCGGGACCGTACCGCAGGAGAACGCCCTGTACGAGGAACTCACGGCCGAGGCCAACCTGCGGTTCCACGCCGATCTCTTCGACGTGCCCAGGCATGGTCTCGAGCGGAAGATCACCGAGCTCCTCGAGTTGGCGCAATTGGAGGAGCGCCGGAAGAGCCGCGTCGCCACGTTCTCCGGCGGCATGAAGCGAAGGCTGGCATTGGTCCGGGCCATGCTCCACGAACCGGAACTGCTCTACTTCGACGAACCGACCCTCGGCGTCGATGTGCAGAGCAGGCATGCCCTCTGGGACCGGATCCTCGAACTTAAGGACCGCGGTACCACGGTGCTCATCACCAGCAACTACCTTGAGGAAGCGAACGCCCTGTGCGATCGCCTGGCCATCATCGACCGCGGACGGCTCGTGGCGCTCGATTCGCCGTCGAAGCTGCGGCGCAGCTTCGGTGACACGGTGGTCGAAATGCGCACCCATCCGGCGCCTGGGGAAGACATCGTTCAAAAGGTCCTCGCGCTCCCCGGCGTTGTCTCGGCAGTTACATCCGACGGCTCGCTGAAGGTCACTGTGGAAGGCGGTTCCGATGTCACCGGCAGGGTGGTGACCGCCGTCGTCGATTCCACGAGCCTTGAGGAGATCCAGAGCCGCGAGCCGAGCCTCGACGAGGTTTTCCTCAGCCTGACAGGCAAGGAGCTCCGGGAATGAGCCTCCGCCATGACCTCCGCGTGATACGGGCCGTGGCGGCGACGGACATCCGCCTCACCCTCCGGGAGCCGCTCTTCGCGATCATCGGCGTCCTCATCCCGATCAACTTCCTGCTGCTCTTCCTCCTCTTTGCGATCAGCGGGGGCCAGGCACCGATCGCCGTCGTGATGAACGACCACGGACCGCTCGCGCAACGCTTCGTCCAGGCCATGGACGGCTCGCATTCGTTCATCATCCACACCGCAACCCCCGCCGAAGCGGAGAGCGAGATCCACTCCGGCAGCATCGTCGCCGTCGTCACCGTGCCGCAAGAGTTCGACGCCGCACTTGCCGCCCGAGCGCGGATCGAGATTCCCGTGGAAGTCAACAACTTGAACGTCGACTTCACCAACGACATCCGCCGGGCCGTGCCGCTGTCCATCACGTCCTTCTACGCGGACGCCTTCCCGGACCAAGTAGTAGTGACCGCCCGCGAATCCGACGTCCACGCCCAGGACACCGGCTACATTCCGTACCTCGCCGTGAGCATCATGGTTGCCGGCCTGATGCTCGCGTCCCAACTACAAGGCAGCGTCAATACCGCGAGGGACTACGAGCTCGGGACCATCAAGGAACTCGCACTGGCGCCTGTGAGCCGTTTGACCATCGGGGTAGGCAAGGTACTGGGAGCCGCGGTCCTCGCGGCGGCGTCCGCGCTGCTGCTACTCGCCGTCGTGGTCCTGTTTATCGGAGTCCATCCGCTCCATCCCCTCGAAGTATTGGGCTTCGGACTCCTGATACTGGCGGCGTTCCTCGCCCTCGGCGTCCTCGTCGGGACGCTGGTCCGCCGGAGGCAGCAGGCAATCCCCTTGTCCATCGCGGCCGTTCTTCCCCTGTTTTTCTTGAGTGGACCGTTCGGGCCGGCGAACTGGCTGGGTGCCATCCCGGGCGGGATCGCCGCGATATCGCCCCTCGCGTATGCCATCGCCGCTTTCCAGCACGCCTTCCACGGCTACCAGACGGCTCCGCAGGGCCTGACTGCGGACGCGATCGTGCTGGCGGGCTTCACCGTGGTGGCCGTAGGGTTCTCGGCCTTCGTGTTCAGCCGGCGGGGGGCGAGGCACTGATGGCGTCCGGGCGTGCCGTGCTCGCTATCGCGGCGAAAGACATCCTGACCTGGTTCCGCACGCCGTCGGCGATTCTGGCCAGCCTGCTGCCGCCCGTCGCGTTCCTGCTGATCATCTTCGTAGTTGCCGGCGCGGTCGGCCGGAACCCGGTCGCCCTGGTGGTCGAGGACAGCGGGCCGCAAGCGCAGAGACTCGTCTCGATCCTTGAGAACTCGGACGCCTTCCGCGTCCAGCGGGCAACTCCCTCTGAAGCCACCCAGCTGCTGGACACCCTTCATGTTGCGGCGGTCATTACCGTGCCCGCCACGTTCGACGACGACTACCGGGCCCGGCGGCCCGACCCCGTCAGCGTGCAGATCAACAACCTGAACCTCGACTTCACCAACGATCTGCGCCGTTCAGTGCCAGCCGCTATTACGAATTTTTATGCCGGCCAGCCGGACACTCCGATCATGGTCGGCGTGTCCGAATCGGACCTGAGGCCGCACGACGTCGACCTGGTCCAGTTCCAGCTCGTGCCGATCCTCGTGCTCCTTCTTACGATCATGGGGATCGTCAACGGCGGGTTGGCCGCGGCCCGCGAGTTCGAAGACCTGACCATCAAGGCGCTGTTGCTCTCGCCGATTGGCCGCGGGACACTGATTGCCGGCAAAATCCTGGCGTGCTGGGTGACGACAATGCTCGTGGCGGCGGTGGTGCTGGCCTTGTCGTTCGCCTTTGGGGTGCTCCGGCCTGCCGGCTGGTATTGGTTGCCGGCTCTGGCCGCGATCGGATTGATCGCGCTGGCGGCCGCGGGGCTTGGGACCGCTTTGGGAGGCGCGCTGCGACGCTTTTCAGCCGTTGCCGGGGCAGGCATCAACCTCTCCATCTACCTGTTTTTCCTCAGCGGAGGAATCAGTGTTGCAGCCTTCCTGCCGGATTGGATCCAGGCCATAGCGCATTTCACACCAACGTTTTATGGCGTGGATGCCTTGGAGGCCGCGATCTTCTACCAATCGACCGACAACCTCGGCCGCGACCTCGCGGTACTGCTGGCTACGGCCGCAGTCGGACTCGTCTTGGGGACGGTGTCCCTCCGGCGGCGGCTCGTCGATTACTAGGCTCCGGTGGCTGCCTCAGTTCCCTTGACCTAGGTGTGCGAAACGTTTCACGCTTGCTTTTCAGTGGTTGGGGGCCAGTGGGTTTCGGTCGGGGGGATTCGCCACCCAGCCGCCGATGCACCGTCGATCAACGTTCGGATCGCGCCCGTGACGATAGGCCGTGTGTCATCCGCGCGATGCAGCAGATCCCATGCCCACAGCGGTACCGGGGACGTGACGGGCCGGCGGGTCAAGGTGGGTGGCATCGGCGCCGCATGGCGTTTAGGCGATTGCAGCACTGGCCGCCTCAAACGAGCCACATGTTCGAAGAATGCCGGTCCGGTAATGCCACCGTCGTCGATGTGTGTGACGGACGCCCCGCTGGCCTTCGCGAAGGCCAACGCATAGCGGTTCCACGAGTCCCAGGACGCTTCGTCAACATCGACGAGAACCGTGAGCTCGGCTGCTGGCACGCTGTCGTGACGGGTCGCGTGGTGGGCGCCTGGCATGACCGCCTGCAGTCGCTCGTACATTAGGAGCTCGGCCACCAGGTTCTGCCGCACGACGTCGGCATTCTCAATCCACGCGATGGCGAGGTCGAGGCTGCCTTCGGCCACCCGCGCCGCTTGGGTATGGGATGGCAGGACCCACTCGTCGATACGGATCCGAAGGGTGGGCATTGTCGCGATCCCCGGGGGAAGCCAACTGACATAGCCCAGCCGCAGCGGCAACTGTCGGTCTCCGTTGCGAGCCCGATCGAACGCTCGCGTGGCAGCGGCCAACACCTCGCGGGCGTCAGTCAGGAACTCGCTGCCGGCGGGCGTCAACTCGACATGCCTGCGATCACGGATGAGGAGCTGAGTCCCGAGCTCGCGCTCAAGGTTGATGATCTGCTGGGACAGCGACGGGCCGGCAATGTGGAGCCGCTCTGCGGCTCGACCGAAATGCAGCTCCTCGGCGACAGCGACAAAGTAGGTGAGCTGCCGGAGTTCCACGGGTTGATTGTACGCCGGAATGACCGCTGGGAGGCGGGGCCTACCAGTGCTCGGATACAAGTCGTGGACCGCAGACGTGGACTCGGGTTGACTCAGAGAAAGGGCACCCGCCCGCAGGCCAACAATCACACAACAAAAAAGAAATCAGTCCGATGGAATTCCTCACCACCCTCACCACGAACGTCCCGCATGGAACGCCGGAATCGACGGTCGACTCCACCAAGGATCGCGAGGCTATCCGCGCTGCCGAACTCGCGCAGATGGGCCACCTCCTGCGATTGTGGCGGCCGCCCACAGAGCCGGGCGAGTGGCGCACTGTCGGCCTCTGGAGCGCCGACACCGAAGCCGATCTCAAGGAAATCCTTGCCTCGCTCCCATTGCACGTGTGGATGACCGTGGAGATCACGCCACTGAATCCACACCCGAACGATCCTGTGCCGGCGAAGGCCTGACCATCTGCGGGCCATCCACGTCTAGACCCTGCTTCGACGTCCTCTGAATAGGCCGAAGATCAGCAGCACGATGACGGCCCCGCGCCCTCCTATCCCAGGGTGGACAGGGCCGCCGGTGCGCACTCAATCCTGACCGGCACGTCCGCGTCAACGGATTTCACTTCACCGTCGATCTGGTAGCTCAGGGGCTTGAGGGTGGTGAACGAGTAGCTGCTCACGCTGGGCTGGTCCCCCAGCCCCTTGGTAGCCGCACGCAGCGCCGTCAAGAGGACCCGCCACTTTGGCTTGTGGGCAAAGAGGACCACTTCGAATTTTCCGTCAGCGAGCTTGTCGTCGGCGTCGCTGAGCGTGGCATACTTGGCCATCTCCGGAATGTTGGCGAGCACGAGGCTGTCCAAACGGCGGCGCTTGCCGTCGGCCAGGCGTATTTCGAAGGGCTCGAACTTCGAGAAGGTCCGGATCACGGAGACCATTTCCTTCAGGGCGCCCTTGCCGCCCTTTTCCAGGTCAATCGCCATTACCGGGGTCAGCCCGAAGCCGACATACGAGTGCGCGTACTCCCCCGGCGAGACCGACCCCTTTCCCGTGTGCACGCGCAGCAAATCGATGCTCCGCACCCTGCCCGCGGCGATCGCCTCCCCGAGCGGCTGGGTGCCCGTGCTCCGCCTGTGATCATTGGCATTGCCCGCCCCCAGCACCGCGCACACCGCCTTGGGGTTGCATCCTTGCATTACGCCGTTGACAACCTCGTTGTAGCCGCCGTCACCACTGACGGAAACCACCAATACATCCCCGCCACCGCTCACAGCGTCGCGCGCCAGCTCGACGGCATGGCCAGCATGGGCGGTTGGCTGGAGCCTGATGTCCGCGGTGTAGCTGAGAAGATTCTCCAGCTCGTTGTGGAGACCCTCAGCCAGCCTGCGTGCATCCCCCGTGCTGTTGGGATTAAAAATAATGACGATCGACTCAAAGGTCCGTGCAGAAGTCATTGCCGCTCCGATATTCGCTCGTGATGACTTCGGTAAGTGTACTTACAATCTTCTCCTGCACGCTAAGGACCGGGTTCCGGCCAACTTAGCTGGACGGAACAATCAGCAAGGCCCGGTAGACTCTCGTGCCATCCTCTCCCCCCTTCCAGGGGTAACCGCGCGGGACGAGAAGCAAAGGCAGACCGATGGACACTCCAACACCACCGACCCCGCCTCGGCGTCCGCAGCCAGGAAGACCTCCTTCAGCGGGCCGCCCTTATCCTGCCCGGGCCAAAGTCATCAGCTCCCCGGTGCCTGTCCCGCTGGAGCCGCAAGAGCCGGATCGGGCCCAGCCGCCGGTACCCCCGGATGGCAAGAAGGCCAAACGATCCAAAGGGAAGTGGCGCCGCAAGCTCCTCTTGGCGCTGATCGCCCCGCTTGTTCTGGTCCAAATCGTCGCTTTCATGTTCAGCATGGGCGTGACCCCACCGCGCACCACCTACATGCTGGAAGCGGGTGAACCCAACGTCTACCAGTTCGTCTCGATCAACCACATGAGCCGGCACTTGCTGGCGGCGACCATCGCCCATGAGGACGAACAGCTCGGCACGCGCAGCGGAGCCTTCGACGTCGGAGACCTCCAGGCGAGGGCACAGGCGTACTTCCAGGGAAAGCCGGACCCCAGCGGTTCCACCATCCCCCAGCAGTTGGTCAAGAACATTTTCCTTTGGGACGACCAGAATGCCGTCCGCAAGGGAATTGAAGCCGTCCTGGCAACTCAGTTCAGCTACACGTTGAGCCCTCAGCGCACCTTGGAGCTCTACCTGAACTATGCCCAGTTCGGTCCCCATCTGTACGGGGTCTGCGCCGCAAGCTGGTACTACTTCGGAACACCACCGTGGAACATGTCCGATTACCAGTCGGCCCAGCTGATGGGCGTCCTTCCGCTGCCGGATCTGGTCAGGCGGGATCCCAACGGAGGCATCTACCTTGGCACAGGCGTCAACCCTGCCGTGTGGAACCTTGTGAACGGCGCCGCGAACGTCTGGGTCCCCCGGCAACTCGATGGCCTGGGCGGATGGCAAGCGGCCGTTGGAACGATCGGCATCACAGACACTGCCGACAGCCATGCCGGCCAGCGCTCCGACAACGACGCGTGCTCAACCATGCCCCAAAGCGTGAAGGACCGGATCCAAAGCGAAGCCGGCTAGGAACGCGGCCGGCGCCGTACCCGGGTTCAGCCGCGCGGCGCTGGCAAGTCCAGGTTCCAGTGGCGCGAGACCATCAGCAGCCAATCGACGTCGTCGTCGTGGCCCGCTCCGCCGGGTCCGGGCGTGATGAAGAAGCGGGACACAACGCGCTGCGAGCCTTCGGCGTCTCCGTAGAGGACATCCACCGTGAAGCCTTCTCCGGCTGCTCCCGCGGTGGCGTTGCGGAAGTCGGCCGACTCAGGGTCCCGGATCGCAACCTGGCAGAATCCGGCGTCGTTGGCAGGCACGTAGATGTCCCGGGTCAGCCGGTGGAACTCTTCCACAGGCGCCAGCGGAGCCCTGGCGTCCGGTGGCAGGTGCCAACCATGCAGGACCGCCACTCCTGCACCGGCATTGCGCACAGACATCAACAGGTACACGGCGTTGCTGCTGATCTCCAGCGTGGCGTGGCCACCGCGCACCACCATCCACTTGCCTTCCATGAACCGCACTTTCTGCGGGGCGTCAGACCAGTTGGAGGGCAGCAGGATCGGGCGCAATCCGTTCAGCAGGGCACGCTCGGCCAGCCGCGCGGATCGGTTGGCCGATCTCGTGGAGATGAACGTCGCGACGGCGAGAACCGTCGTACCGAGGGCGGTGCCGAGGTTGGAGATCAGAACCCAATCGACCATAAGGCACATTCAACGCCTGTCCTGCCTCGCGGGCAATCGGCTGCGAGGCCGGACAGGCGTCGAACCCGGGCTCGGCGTTACCGGCCGCCCTCGATCTTCCGGCTGCGCTGGTTCTGCGCCATCGGACCGTACGGATAGACGCCGACGCGCGGTTGGCTGGCCTCCGTGAGCCGGCTGGTTTCCTCAGGGCTGAGTTCCAGGTCAGCCGCCGCCAGGTTGTCCGCCAACTGTTCCGTGGTTCGGGCGCCGAGGATCACGGAGGTCACGGCAGGCCGGTCCGCCAGCCATGCCAGTGCAACTTGGGAATCACTGACGCCATGATCTGCCGCGATCTTTTCCACTGTCCCGATGACGTCCCAGGTGCGGGGGTCATCGTTGCGTGCCTGCCACGCTTCCATGCCGCGTTCCGGGTTTTCACCGAGGCGGGTGGCTCCGGTGGGCGGCACGTCGCGCTTGTACTTGCCGGAGAGCCAGCCTCCGCCCAAGGGAGACCACGGCAACAGCCCGATGCCGGCATCCAGGGAAGCCGGAACGATTTCCGATTCGATTTCACGGACCAGCAGGCTGTACTGGGGCTGCAACGTCACCGGCGCGCTCCAGCCAAAGGCTTTGGCCACGTGCACGGCCTTGGTCAACTGCCACCCCAGGAAGTTGGAAAAACCGTAGTAGGCGATCTTGCCGCTGCTGACGGAGTCGTGCAGGAAGCGCAGCGTCTCCTCCAATGGCGTAATCGGGTCCCATGCGTGCATTTGGTAGAGGTCGATCTGCTCCACGCCCAGGCGGCGCAGCGAGTCGTCCAACGCCCGCGTGAGGTGGCGTCGGGAGGTACCGACATCGTTCGGGGCCGTCCCCATGGGGAAGCGGCCCTTGGTGGCCAGCACCACGCGGTCCCGCGCATCGGGCCGTTCGGCCAGCCAGCGGCCGATGATCTCCTCCGATACTCCGGCGCTGTAGACGTCTGCGGTGTCGATGAAGTTGCCACCGGCCGCAACGTAGCTATCCAGGATGTCGCGGGACGTTTCCTCGGTGGCCTCGGCCCCGAATGTCATGGTTCCCAGCGCGTAGTTCGACACCACGGCGCCGCTGTTGCCCAAAGTGCGGTATTGCATCATGTTCCTCAATCCTCGACGGGGGTGGTGCGGTTCGAATGGTAGGTGCGCCAGGTGTGTTCGGGCTCGAAGCCCAGCAGTCGCCTGGCCTTGTCGATGGACAGCATGGTCTCGTGCTCTCCCAGTTCCTTGATCACCTTGACGCCGGGGAATACCTCCGCAGCCAGGCTCGCACTCGACCGGCGCATGACGGTGTCCGCGTTGGCGATGATGAATGCTTCGAACCCCGGCTTGCCGTTCTCAAGGGCCCGCGCCACGGCCTGCGCGCCGTCCCGGCCGTCGATGTAACCCCACAGGTTCCACTTACGCAGCGTGGCGTCGGAGTCGAAGGATGGAAACCGTTCGTAGTCTTCCACGTCCATGACATTGGAGAACCGGAGTCCCACGATGCTGAGCTCAGGGTCCCAGCGAGTCAACTCGATGGCCATCTGCTCTTCCAAATGCTTCACCAGCGAATAGGTGCTTTCGGGCCGCGCCGGGTATTCCTCATCCACCGGAATGTAGGGAGGGTCGACGTCGAACGGCAGGCCCAGCACCGTTTCACTTGAGGCGTAGACGACCTTCTTGATGCCGGCCCGGCGGGCCGCCTGGAACACGTTGTACGTCGAGAGCATGTTGTTCTCGAACGTCGCAGCATCCGGGATAATGCCGGGTGCTGGAATGGCCCCGAGATGCACCACGGCATCGAAGCCGCTGTGCCGGTCGTCCAGCCCCAGGAACACATCCAGCACTTGGCCATAGTCACGCAGGTCGACGATCGCCAGACCCGGGCTCCTTTCGCCCGCACGGTCCAGGTTCAACACCTGATGCCCGTCCCCGCTAAGCCGGCGCACCACGTGCCGGCCCAGTTTTCCGCTTCCACCCGTCACTGCAATTCTCATCAGTACTCCCTCGATACGGCTTGGTGGCCTCACATCGACACTAGGGCAGAAGCCGGCTCCTGCGCATGGCCCTCCTGATCCTAGGAACGTCAGGCACCCGCTGACACGTGAGGTGGTCCACCGATGGTGCGACCACGGGATTTTGCCGACACGCCAGACTTTTCGGCATTTCACCTTGTGCCCGGGCCGCCGATCATCCACACTGGCTACAGATCCGCAGGAAGATGCTTCCGCCGATCAAGCCCGCCGGACTCTACGGCCGTCAACCGCCCCATCACAGAATGCCGGGCAACCCCTCTCGAACCACCGCTTTCCGCCTCGCCGGGTGCGCCCGGCCCTGGAAGCCCGCGAGCGCCGAGAGCCCCGGTACTTCCGCCGAGAAAGAGACCACAATGATCAAACGCCACTCGGACGTCGTCCTGGAAGTCACCGCCCACGACGCCGACACCATCGAAAACGACCTGAACACCGCCGTCGAAATCGCCCGCGAACATGCCGTCAAGGAGAGCCGTCACGGCATCCTCGTCACGCAGCACGGGTTCACCAGGTACACCGTCGCCATCAGCCGGGACGTTCCCTTCGGGCAGACACTCGAACGACGCGAATTGCCGGCGAGCCCGCTGGCAAAGACCGAACCGGGCTCGTGAGCACGCCACCATGACGCGATTCGAAGCAGGTGGGAGGATGGGCGCATGGAACTGCACATTACTGGCGACCCCGCCGCCGACCAATTGCTCAGCGATGACGCGTTCGCACTTCTCATCGGCATGTTGCTGGACCAACAGGTGACCATGGAGTCGGCGTTCGCCGGACCCGAAAAGATCCGGACGCGCATCGGATCCGTGTCCCCTGCCACAATCGCCGAATATGACCCGGATGGCTTCGTCGACGTCTTCAAGGAACGGCCGTCCGTCCACCGTTTCCCAGGCTCGATGGCCAGCCGCGTCCAGGATCTAGCCGCAGTTGTTCAGCGCGATTGGAACGGAGACGCAACCGCCATCTGGACCCGGGACGAGCCTGACGGCCAGGAAGTGCTCAACAGGTTGAAAGGGTTGCCCGGCTTCGGAGAGCAAAAGGCAAAGATCTTTCTGGCACTGCTCGGCAAGCAGCGCGGACTCCAAGCGCCAGGTTGGCGTGAGGCTGCGGGCGCCTACGGCCAGGAGAACGCATTTCTTTCTGTCGCCGACATCGTGGATCCGGAGTCGCTGAGAAGAGTCCGCGCCAACAAACAGGCTGCCAAGGCCGCGATCAAAGCAGCGAAGGCATCCGGGAGCTGAGAGATACGCGGCGGGGATTTGTTCCCGCCTATATCGTGAAACGCTTACGGCATGGATCTCGAAGTGTCGCCCGCGCTCACGATTCCGACGTCGGAGCTTGGCTGGCGGTTCTCCCGCTCGTCAGGGCCAGGCGGTCAACACGTCAACACCTCGGACAGCCGCGTCGAACTGTCATGGGATGTCGCCGGCTCCGCGGCGCTTTCCGATGACCAACGGCAGCAGCTCGTCACGCGTCTTGGACCACGCCTCATCGCCGGGGTGATCACCGTGACCGCCTCCGAGCAGCGGTCGCAATTGCGCAATCGTGAGATTGCCCTGGCCAAGCTCTCCCGCCTCGTGGCGGAGGGGCTTGCTCCCGAGCCTGCTGCCCGCCGGGCGAGCAAACCCACCCGGAGCTCGAAGCGCCGGCACCGGGTCGCAAAGGAACACCGGGCGGCGACGAAACAACAACGAAAACGACCGTCCGCCGACTAACTGGCTTAGCGAATCCCGCTGTCAACAACCAGCGTGATGTGAACGGGGGTCTCCGAGATGACTACCGGCTCGGTCGCAGTCGAAACGTAACCGCCGACGTTGCTCGCTTTGATGACGTAACTGCCGTCAGGCATTGTGAGTTGGAAGGCTCCGGTTCCATCGGTCCGCGTCGAGCCCCGGACAGCTTCTCCGTCCAGGGCGACAACCGCGGCCCCGGCCACGGGGCGCGGCGGACACTCGTGACCGACGCGCTCAACGGGGCACACCGGGGCCGTCAGCACAACACCGGTGACAACTCCGGTGTGGCCCGCGTCCGGACCGCCCGGGCCGGCGCACCCGGACAACCAGAGGACCGTGGCCAGCAGGGCCACGACACATCGCTTCACGTCGCTCACCTTAAGAACAGGTTCTCAGAAAGCCCGTGGCACCAGCACGTTCGTGGAAGGTCACCGTATGGCCGCCGTCGTCATGGAAGACCGCCCTTTGTCCCTCGACAGTCATGATGCCCGGCTGGTAGGGGTTGCCCCAGCCTGCCGGAGGATTGCCGTGACCGTCGTCCAGCGGTTCGTCTGCAATAAAGAATGAGCCCTGCACCTGCGCCTCGTAGATACCACAGTGCGTGAACAGAGCGAAAGGTATACCCGGGGCAGCGGATGTTGTCGGACTTCCCGGAACGTTGGTTTGCGGCGTTGCAGGCGACGCACATCCGCCCAGCACCGCCAACGTGGCCGCCGCGGCGGTGATTCCTAGGCTTAATCGAGTTGCCATGCGCAAAGCCTCCCGCTCATAGGGACTGCCGCTGCTGAGGCAGCCTTCAGATGTAGCTGCAGATCCGCTCGGCGTCGCACGCCTCCGGGTCCGCGGCAGCCGCGATAGCGTGGTAGTCGGCGACGGCGGCTCTCAGCGCGACGAGTTCTGCGATCTGCGCGTCGAGGTCTGCCAATTGACCGGCCAGAAGGTCGCGCACATGGGTGCAAGGGGCGCGGCCCGCATCGCGAAGGGCCAGGATTTCGCGGATCTGTGCAAGGGCCAGTCCAGCGGCGCGCCCGCGGCGAATGAAGTCGAGCCTGCTGATGGTTTCACTTGTGTAATCGCGATATCCGTTGGCGCTCCGTTTTGCAGCCGGCAGCAGCCCATGCTCTTCATAGAACCTCAAGGCCTTGCTCGTCATCCCCGCCGCCTGGGCGGCTTCACCGATTCGCACCATGTACCCCGTCTTCCCCCATTGACTCCCACTGTAGGGGAAGGCGCTCATGGGGTGAAGCAGGACTAGCGCAAGTATTCAGCGAATTCCACTTCGAAGTACCGCTTCGCGCCGACGCCGATCACGGAGATTCTCCGTTCGCCGTCCTTGAACAAGAACACGGACGGAATAGAGCTGATCCTGAAGGCAGCAGCGGTTTCCGGATTCTTATCGACGTTGACTTTCACAACGTCGATTTTGTCGGCGTATTCGACCGCGAGCTGTTCCAGAACCGGGGCAAGCCTGGTGCAGGGTCCAGACCAATCCGCCCAGAATTCCACGACGACGGGTTTGGCTGACTTCAGCACTTCAGCGTCGAAGGACGCGTCAGTGACCTCCTTGTTTTTTGCCATGCTTTCCCCTTCTTGAATGGCCCGAATTGTGATGCCGGGTTACTCCCCATCCCATTCATTCCGATGTCAACGCGACTGGCAGCGCCCCTGCTTCCCACCTTCGCACCTTCCCCTAAGGGAAAAGTCAAGGACGGAATCTTGTGACGGAGCTACGGTAGCCGGAGTGGCGACTTCCGTGAAAAGCCATCAAGCTAGGTACGGGGGGAACTGAGGGAAGGACCACTCCCTCCGCAGAGGAAGGCCCCGCAATTCCTAGCCCAAAACGACCACTCTCTCCATGGATCCGCACGTACCTGAAGGGTGGGGACGCGGTCCGCGCAGATGCCAAAGGCCTCGGCGCCCTCAAACCTGTCGAGCCGGCCGCGCGGCGCGAGGGTAAGCCCCTCCTCGGCGAAGACCAGGTCTACGTGATGAAGAACGGCAAGGAGTACCACCCGGCGTGGTGCCACGTTGTGGCCGACAAGTGGAGCAAGGCCCCTAGGGGACTTCTTGTGACCGTTCTGGCCGACGTGGGAACGCGCACCAAGTGCCGGGAATGCGATCGCTCGTTGAAGACGGTCACTGAACCCTTAACCGGGGAACACGAAAGGCACCCCAGGCCCACCCGGCAGCCCGACACAGTAATCCCGTTGCGAGTCGTCGGCTTCTCCCACGGCATTCTGTTCCTGGCGGCTGGACCGAAATATCAGCATCTCCTCAAGCAGACCGCGGTTGAGCCGGCCACCCCGCTGCTCGTCGATGGACTCCGGCACGGAATGCTGCTGCGGGTGGACGCCTCACGGCAAGAGCCGCTCCTGGTTATCCAGATGGATCCGCGCGCCAAGTTCCGGAGCGGCGCTTATCAGGTGCGCTTGCGTCTTCCTCTGCAGCGCTCGGCCACCAAACCCTATGCCGTGGACTCCATTGAGCCGGCGGCGCGGGCCAGGCATGCCGCCTTGCACCCGCCGGCCGTGGACGGCATGGAAAGTTGAGCTCACCCCGGCCGCGTCAACTCCGGACAGCTCTGGACACATGCTCGGTGAGAAACTCCTCCCAGGTCCTCCGGCCGACTGACCTGTCCTCGGAAAGGTTCGCCCCTTCCCGTATTGCCTTGGCGGCACTCCCCGGCATATGAAGCGGGACGAGAAGGCGTCTCTGACCGGCCGCGGCGAGGTAGGAGCGGATGAGGCCACCCATCGGGTAGCAGGCCGGCCCGGCGAAATCGGGTACCAGACCTGCAGGCTCACCGAGCGCGAGCTCAACGAGCTGGTCCGCGACCTCGCGGGAAGCCACGGCGACTAGGCGGCGGGCCTTGTCGCCGTCGCCCTTTTGCGCGCCTGCGCAATGAACCACCGTCCGGACACCGCTCAAGGCGGCTTCGACTCCCTCGCCGGTGTCGAGGTCACACTTAACGAATTCGATGTGCTGCTCCGGTGGAGGGGCATGACGGCCTGCCACGCGTGCGGCATGGCCCCGGTCCCGAAGCCGCGAAACCACGAGCCGCCCGAGGGTGCCGGTGCCGCCCGTTACCAACATCGTCGAGTTCATGACCGATTCCCTTCGGATTGGCTCACGCCGGACCGCTGCCCGGCGGACCGCTGAGGACGGTGGGGACGTATTCGAGCAGCTGGAGCCGGCCATCGAAGGTCCTGCTTTCCACCATCTCGAGCTTGACGTCGGGATAGCCGTCGTAGATCCGTTCCCGACCGGTGCTGCCCGTGATCACCGGGAAAACGACCACCCGGAACCTGTCCACGAGTCCGGCGGTCAGCAAGGACCGGCACAGGCTCAGGCTTCCGAGGGTGCTTAAGGGCGCGGTCCGGGTCCGTTTCATCTCCGCCACGGCCTGGACCGCGTCCCCGGTGACGAGTTCCGAGTTCGGCCACGTGAGGGGAGCGTGGAGCGTGGAGGAGAAAACGACCTTCGGTACCGCAGCAAGGCCGGTCAGGGCGGCCCCCTCATCCTCCGAGAATCCCGGGCCTTGGGCCTCGGCCTCCTCCGACATCCTGGACAGCAGCCGGTAGGTGTTCGCCCCGAGAAGGAAGGTGTAGCCCTTCTCCCCCTCTTCAGCGAGCCATGCCAGATATTCCGGCCCCTCCAGACCCCACCAGCCGGGCCATCCCTCGGCAGATGCATATCCGTCCAGGGATATGATCAGGTCGACCATCAGGTCCGCTGATGACGCGTCCGCAGTTGTCCCGCCCATGACCGTCTCCCCGAAGTCGACCGATGTCAGTGTCCGCCCGGCCTCTCGGCCAAGGACAGCCGGGTCCGGTGGCCGCAATGCTAGCCCTCGAGCGACCGGACGTTCAAGGGTCCGCGGGCACGAGCAACTTCAGATGAACGTCCAAGCGGCCCACCGCCCGCGGGAATCATGCGGAGTTCCCGTCCGTTCTCTTCGTTGATGACCTGCTTTCACAGGCGGGGACAGACACGACAGGAAGTTTGGGGACAGACCATGACGTTGAACGAAACGATTGCCCGTCTCCGGGCCGGGCACCTCATGGTCCGCGACGCCCGGGAATGGGACGAGCTTTCCATGGACCTGGGGCGCGCATACGAAAGCAACGACGACGAACTCATTGAACAGTTGCAGCCACAGTTCCTCCAGTCATGGAGGACAGTCACACGATACGTCCTCCGCGACACCTTCGACGCGGCGGGAATCGCAGTGACGGACCCCAGCCATCCTTGGGGAATCGCACGGCTGACCGCGAAGGGAACCAGTTGCGAACCCCTCCTCTGCCACACCGACGAAGCAGGCAACGAAAGGGCAGAGCCCGGCACCAAAGGCGGACCCAGGCTTCTCACTTTCGCGGACGCAATGACCAACTATGTCGACTGCCTGTCGCGCCTGTTCGACGAGCTGGACACGGCGAATAGCTAGCTTTTGCACAGGCTCTTGCCAACTCGGCCGCGCCCGCCGAAAAATGGGCGTGTGGGAATCATCGTGGTCGACCTGTTCAGCACCCTTGACGGGGTTTACCAGGCGCCCGGCGGGCCCGACGAGGATCGCGAGGGCGGCTTCGAGTTCGGCGGCTGGCAGGCACCATACTTCGACAAGGAATCCGGTGAGGCGATCACCGCGGGAATCGAACGCCTCGACGCGCTTCTCCTCGGCCGGAAGACGTACGACATTTTCGCCGGTTTCTGGCCCACCGCACCGGCCGATGACCCGATTGCTGCCCGGTTCAACGCTGTGCCGAAATATGTCGCATCAAATACCCTGAGCGACCCCGCTTGGGCCGGGACCACGGTGCTGACGGATGTCGCCTCCGAGGCCCGCGAAATCCGCGAACGGCACGCCGAGACCCACGTCATCGGCAGCGGCGACCTCTTCCAGTCCCTCCTCACCGAGAACCTCGTTGACCGGCTGAATCTCTGGCTGTACCCGGTGACTTTCGGTACAGGCAAGAAGATCTTCCGGGACGGTACCGTTCCAGCCGCCTTCACGGTCACGCAGCCGCCTCAGGCCTTCCCGAAGGGCGCAATCTGGCTCGTCTACGAGCGCGCCGGAGATGTGGTGACGGGCATCGACATCGAGGCGGAGCGCACGCAGCCATGACAGCTGGTGGCGTGGGCGGAATCCCGTGGGTGCTGCACGTTGATCTCGACCAGTTCATCGCAGCGGTCGAAGTGCTCCGACGGCCGGAACTTGCCGGCAAGCCGATCATTGTCGGCGGTCGGGGCGACCCCACGGAACGGGCCGTTGTGTCGACCGCGTCCTACGAGGCCAGGGCGTTTGGCGTGGGTTCCGGCATGCCCTTGCGCATTGCGGCCCGGAAAGTGCCCGACGCCGTGATCCTGCCCGTCGATCAGGAGGCCTATCTCGCGGCGTCCGAAACGGTGATGGCTACCCTCCGCGCGCAGCCCGGGGCCACGGTGCAGGTGCTGGGTTGGGATGAAGCCTTTGTGGGCGTCGAGACGGAGGATCCTGAAGCCTACGCCCGGCAGGTGCAGGCCGCCGTCCTGGAGCGCACACGGCTGCATTGCAGCGTGGGCATCGGCGATACCCTGGTCCGGGCCAAGGTCGCCACCGGTTTCGGCAAGCCAGCCGGCGTCTTCCGGCTCACCGCCGGGAACTGGCTCGATGTCATGGGCCGCCGGCCCACCAAGGAACTGTGGGGCGTCGGGACCAGGGTGTCTGCCCGGCTGGCCAAGCTCGGCATCGACACAGTGGCCGAACTCGCCGCGTCCAATCCCCAGGACCTGGTCCCGGAGTTCGGCCCCAGGATGGGTCCGTGGTACGCGGAACTCGGACGCGGCGACGGCACGAGCGTCGTGGACGACACCCCGTGGGTTGCCCGCGGACATAGCCGCGAGACCACCTTCCAGCACGACCTGACCGATCCGGCCGAGGTGGAGGACGCGGTGCGGGAGCTGGCAGCGCATGTCCTTGAGGATGTTGTGGCCGAAGGACGGCCCGTCATCGGGCTGACCCTGAAGGTCCGGTATGCGCCGTTCTTGACCACGACCCAGGGGAGGAAGATTCCGGAGACCTTCGACCGGGACGAAATCCTCGCGCGGGCGTTGGATCTCGCGGCTGGAATCGAGGCGGGCCGTCCGATCCGGCTCCTTGGCCTGCGGGCCGAGATGGCAATGCCCGGCGATGCCCGGAAGGGACATACGCCCACGCGCGGCGGTTGGTGACGGCGTCGTTCACTTCCTTAAGCGGTGCGCACCTACCAGCCCGGCCCGATCCATTCGAGGCAGGCCGCGGCTGTCCAGGACTGGTTCAGGCTTCCCAGCGGTCCTCTGCGCCGCGAGCAACGACTCTTCGCCTCCGGACACCAGCGGCGCAAATCCGGAGACAGTGTCAGTAGAGATCCACTCGTTGGCCAGGACATCGCTGGAAGCGGCCATGATCGCGGAAAAGAATACGTCCCGCACCCGGAAGCCGACGACGCTCCGCACGTCGCCGTCGTCGTACCCTACGGAAGCCATCTGCTGAACGAGCCACAGATACTTCGTGTATTCGCTGTCATCGGGCCGCTCGCTGGAGTCTGCGACGCGGAGGGTGTCACGCCGGGTGAAGGCCGGGACGGTGCCGGGCTGGACGCGGGCGTAGGGCCCGTCCCACCGCGGAGAGTTATCGAACCCGGATTCCCAACCATGGTGGATTTCAATCAGCCCGGTAGCGTCCGGGTCGCGCACGGTGGCAAGCCAGCGGTGCCACGCCAGCCAGCCGTCGAACGATTCGTCGAGGAAGGACTCTGCCGCTTCCCGGTCGGCGCCGCCGTTCTCCCTCCCCCGGTCAAGGATGTGCCGCAAGGCAATCGAGTGGACGGGAGGCTGGCAAATGCCGCTGCTCTCGATGCCCGAAGGGCGTGCCTTCGCGGACCCGGTGCCCCAGCGATCAAAACCGGGAAAGTAGTCTGTGCTGTTCTCGCTGAAGACAATGTGCGGGATCATTCCCGTGGACCATTGGGCGGACAGCAGGGTCCGGAGCTCCGTGATGGCGAGCATGACACCTACCAAGCTACTGCAGCGGGCGTCACCCGGTCAGGCTTTGCCTAGTGTCTGGACCATGCCCGGCCGTTGCCCTATCGTGGGGGGAACCGGGCACAGCCGGCTTGAGTCTCCGCATCGGAGGTACATGGTGGGCATTATCTCTTCTGGATTTCATGGAAGACGGCAGAGCGGCAATCCCGCTTTGCCACCGGGCCAATACGAGACCGGCAGCTTCCCGGTCCTAACCGCCGGCCCCGCTCCCCGGATCCGCAGAGACGACTGGGAATTCTTTATTACCACTGAGGCAGGGCAGCGCCATGCGTGGTCATGGGACGCCTTCATGGGATTGCCCCAAGTGGACATCCATACGGATATCCACTGCGTGACCAGCTGGTCCAAGCTGGGCACCTCGTGGCGGGGAGTGTCACTGGATTCTCTTTTTGAGAACGTGGAAACAAGCTGCAGGTTCACCACGGCCCACTCCTACGGCGGATACACGACCAACGTCCCGCTCCAGGACCTCCTTGGCGGCCGGGCGTGGGTGGCCTGGGAATTCGACGGTGAGCCCCTTGAACGCACCCACGGCGGACCTGCCCGTCTCCTGGTGCCGCATTTGTACTTCTGGAAGAGCGCAAAGTGGATCAACGGCATCGAGTTGACGCAGGATGATGTTCCTGGTTTCTGGGAATCCAACGGCTACCACCTCCACGGCGACCCATGGCGCGAGGAGCGCTACTCATGAGGTGCATCCGATGAGTACGCTATGGCGCGTGGCCGACGTCGTCAGCAGCATGCCCGAAACGGAAACCGCGCGAACCATCGGGCTGCGGGTGAACGGCTTGAACGGCAACCTCGCCGGACAGCACATCGACATCCGCCTCACCGCGGACGACGGTTACACGGCCGTCCGCTCATATTCCGTGGCCAGGGCAGGCCTGGACGAAACCTTGGAGATTACCGTTGACGAATTGGCCAACGGAGAAGTCTCCCCCTATCTGGTCCGGGAGCTGGCGGTCGGGGACCAGTTGGAGATCCGCGGACCAGTGGGCGGCTGGTTCGTCTGGAAGCCAACGGACACGAACCCCGTTCAGCTGATTGCCGGAGGATCCGGGGTCGTACCGCTCATGTCCATGATCCGTGCGCACCATGTTTCGGAGAATCCTGCGCAGTTCCGGCTGCTCTATTCGCTCAAGTCACCGGAATCGGGCTTCTATCGGGAAGAGCTCCAAGCCTTGACCCGGGAATCCCGCAAGCTCATCATCGACTACGTCTACACACGCAAGGCGCCCGCGGATTGGCCGATTCCTCCGCAACGGCTCACGGCGGAAACCCTGCTGGCCAACATCTTGCCAACGGACCCTGCCCCGGACGTCTTCATTTGCGGCCAGACGGTCTTCGTGGAAACTGTCGCGGAATGGCTCGTGCAGGCGGGATATCCCGCCGGATCGATCAAGACCGAGCGCTTCGGCGGAACAGGAGGAACCCGGTGAGTGGCAACAACGGCCCTGATTCTTCCGGTGCCAAAGATCCGGGCTTCGAGGATCAGGACATCGCTGGAATCGCAGGCAATGCTATAGCCCATCTCGACGGAAACGCGGTGGCAGGACCGCTGTGGGAACTGTTCCGCTTCGATATCGTCGCAGCGATCGGACGATGCAAGCACTGCGGCGCGGTCCGGGTCTTCGGGGAGACGACGGTCTACGTTGACGCTCCGGGAATCGTTGTGCGCTGCGCTTCCTGCGAGGGCGTGCTCCTGCGCCTCGTGGAGACGCCCACACGGTACTGGCTCGATGTGAGCGGACTCAGTTATTTGCAAATCGACCGCGAGGGCTAAGTCAATCCAGTCCAGGCGTCCCGGCGCGCGTTCTGAACCCGTAAGGATTCCACCCGCGACGGCGCGGGCCGGCGTTGGCATGATGGGGTCATGTCATCGCTCCCGGAACACCAAGCAGAACACCGCGCACGGATTGCAATCATAGGCGGGACCGGACTCTACAAGCTGCCCGGGGCCGTCGTGCTCAGCAGGCTCGACATCCCGACGCCGTTCGGGCCTCCCTCCAGTCCGGTCACGATTGCCCGGCTCACCGCGCCGGCCGGCACCAGCGGCGACGACGGCGGCACCGGCGCAGACGGTGACCGCGACGGCGGCCCGGTGGTCGCGTTCTTGAGCCGGCACGGCCGCGGGCACAGCGTTGCCCCGCAGCAGATCAACTACCGCGCCAACCTCTGGGCCCTCAAGAGCCTCGGGGTAGAAGCCGTCATCTCCTCCGCGGCCGTGGGCGGACTGGTCTCAAGCCACGGAACCGGTACTTTTGCCGTACCCGATCAAGTCCTGGACAAGACCTGGGGACGGGCGGACACCTTCTACGACGGCTCGCTGCCCACCGGGGTGCAGCACCTGCCTGCCGCCGAGCCCTACAGCGCCCCGCTGCGGGCGGCACTCATCGCCGCCTTGGAGCACCGGAGCGAAGACTTCGCTGGGGCGGGCACCGTGGCCGTCATCAATGGTCCGCGATTCTCCACCAAGGCCGAGTCCGCGGCCTTGGTTAAGTCCGGGGCACAGCTGATCAGCATGACCCAGTACCCGGAACCGATGCTCGCGGCGGAATTGAACATGCACTTCGCCGCATTGGCATTCATCACTGATGCCGACACGGGGCACGATGGCTCCGAGCCGGTGACGGCGGAACTGGTCCTGGGACGCCTGGCGGCGGCGCAACCGCGGATCCTCGCGGTGTTGTCAGACGCGGTGCGGACTGTGTCCGCGGGGCTTGGCGGCGCAGAACCAGCGGACGACGGCGGAACGTGGCGGATGGTGCCCATGCCGCCCGGCGCTGTGGCCACCGTGATGGGAGCCGCCGGCCCTGTCCTCCCCGGCCCTCTCCTCCCCGGCACGGGACGAACAGCGCCGTGAGGATTCTGGTCACCGGCGGAGCCGGTTTCATCGGCGGCCATATAGTCGAAGCCGCTATGGCACGCGGCTGGGAAGTCCGGATCCTGGATTCATTGGATCCGGCAGTCCACCCGGATCCACCGCCGGGAATTCCTGGCGTGTCCCTGCTGGTGGGCGACGCCGGAGACCCGGACGCGGTGGCGCAGGCGCTCGCCGGAGTCGACGTCGTCGTGCACCAGAGCGCCAAAGTGGGACTCGGCGTGGACTTCTTCGACGCACCGGACTACATCCGCAACAATGATTTGGCCACGGCCGTGCTCCTGGCAGGCATGGCAGCCGCCGGCGTCGACAAACTGGTCCTCGCTTCCTCCATGGTGGTTTACGGTGAGGGGGCCTACACCGATTCGGCAGGCAGGCCGGTGCACCCCGCCCCGCGCCGGGTGGAGGATCTGGAGCACGGAATCTTTGACCCCCGGGACCCCGCCACCGGCGAGTTGTTGCTCCCGGCACTGGTCACCGAAGACGCGGCCATGGATCCGCGGAACGTCTATGCCGCCTCCAAATTGGCCCAGGAGCACCTCGCTGCCGCGTGGGCGCGCTCAACCGGAAGCACTGCGATTGCCCTCCGGTACCACAACGTCTATGGCCCTCGGATGCCCAAGAACACCCCGTACGCGGGCGTGGCCAGCGTGTTCCGCTCTGCGCTGGCCCGTGGGGAGGCAGTGCGGGTATTCGAGGATGGCGGCCAGCGCCGCAGCTTCGTCCATGTCCGGGATGTTGCGGAGGCAAATCTGTTGTCCGTTGACGCGTTGGTTGGCGGCCGGGTTGCCTCGGGCTGCGTGAGGGCATATAACATCGGCGCGTCGGAGGTCCACACCGTAGGGCAGGTGGCGGAGGTCCTGAGTTCTGTTGCCGGGGCGCCCGCGCCGGTGGTCACAGGAGAATTCCGGCTGGGCGACGTCCGTCATATCACCGCCAGCTCGGCCCGGGCCTGGGCCGAGCTCGGTTGGATCCCCAAGCGTGGTTTCGAGGACGGAATGCGGGAGTTCGCCATTGCACCGCTGCGCGGGGATCAGGCCTAGGCCGTAGGAGGCAAACGTCCCGGTTCCGTAAGGAAATCCGCCTGTCGCACCGGGCCTGCGGATTCTACGGTCAAAGGGTGGAGAAAGAGCAAAGCGGTTCGCGCGATCGAAGAGGAATGGCCGGCCTCCCCAACGGACCGGCCGACGATGGAGGCCCACCCGCCGCACTCGTGGACGTCGTCTTACCGTGCCTCAACGAACGTTCGGCCCTTCCCAAGGTGCTGGGAGCTTTGCCGCCTGGATACCGCGCAATCGTCGTGGACAACGGATCAACCGACGGCTCCGGCGCCCTGGCCTCGAGCCTGGGGGCCACCGTCGTCGACGAACCGAGGCGCGGTTTTGGCGCAGCGGCGCATGCCGGACTGCTGGCGGCCACGGCGGAGTTTGTGGGCTTTTGCGATTGCGATGGTTCGCTGGACCCCGCCCAATTGGCCCCGATGCTCGAGCTCGTGCGCACAGCGCGTGCCGATCTGGTGTTGGGTGCCAGGCGTCCGGCCCGCGGTGCTTGGCCGATCCACGCCCGCTTGGCCAATATGGTCCTGAGCCGGCAGTTGCGCAGGCTCACGGGGATCCCTCTAACTGACCTCGGCCCCCTTCGCCTTGCCCGGCGCAGCGCACTCCTCGGCCTGGACCTCAAGGACCGACGCAGCGGCTACCCCTTGGAAATGTTCCTCAAAGCGCACCGCGACGGTTGGCGTGTGGCCGAAGTTCCGGTCGACTATGCTCCCCGGCTGGGAAAGTCCAAAGTAACGGGGACACTCCGCGGAACCGTCACTGCGCTCAAAGACATGGGGACCCAGTTGGCCGCCGCATCGCAGCGGACTCAGGCGACGAAGGGCGACGGGCCGGCCGATCGAGCACCGGACGATCCCCATGGAGCGACGCCGTGAACCTCACCATCGCCGTCATTGCCAAAGAATGCAGCCCGGGCAAGGTCAAGACGCGCCTCACTCCCCCGCTCACCCCGGAGCAGGCCGCAGCCTTGGCCCAGACCAGCCTGAGCCAGACCCTGGAAACAGTGCGATCCCTTCCGGCGGATAGGCGTTTGCTCGTCTTTGACGGCACGCCGCACGAAAGAGATGCAGCCGGTTTTGAAGTATCCGCCCAGTGCTCCGGTGGCCTGGACGAGCGGCTGGCGGCCATCTGTTCGCTCACGGCCGGACCCCTGCTGATTCTGGGCATGGACACGCCCCAAATACGCGGGGAGCAATTGGCCCCGCTCCTGGCGGACTGGGCAGCCCCCGCTCCGGTACCGCATCGCGGCGCGTGGTTCGGCCCGGCGTCGGACGGTGGCTTCTGGGCGTTGGGCCTGTACCGGCCCGACGGCGGTTTGCTCCGCGGGGTGGACATGTCCACTCCGCGGACCGGGGCGCAGCAATTGGCCCGGCTTGCCGGCGCTGGCCTGGAGGTCGGACTGCTTCCCGTCGTGCGGGACGTGGACTACTTCGCCGATGCTCTGGCTGCCGCGCGGGAATGCAGCGGAACCCGGTTTGCCCTCGCAGTGGAGCGGTTTGGCGTCGGACTGCCCGAGGCGGGCATGCCGCTTGGGGTGCCGGCCGGCGTCGTGCCCACGTGGGGTTCCTCGCGATGAGCATCCAGACAGCTCGCGGAGGCCCTGGTGCCCGGTCCGATTCCTTTGCGCCTGACTCCCGCCCGCTCGCCTTGTTTGGACCGGCTCTCTTTGGACAGGGCGGCCACGAGCCTTATGCCCGCAGCCTGCCCCTCGGCCTGGGGCGACTGACGCTGCGTCCGGAGTCGGCATTGCCGGAGTCCATCGGGCCCGTCCACTTCAACATGCTCGGCTGGTCCGGCCCGGCCACGGCAGGTGAGCGCGAGTTGCTTCGCGCCCTCCGCGGGCCCGTTCTTGATGTGGGCTGCGGCCCAGGGCGGATGCTGGAGGCCGCCCGGGAACTGGGGCTGGCCTCCATGGGTGTCGATTCGAGCCCAGCCGCCGTGAAGCTGGCCACCGCCCGGGGCGGTGCGGCCATCCTGGGCTCCATCTTTGACCCCGTCCCGCACGAGCGAGGTTGGGGTTCGGCCCTGTTATTGGATGGCAACATCGGCATCGGCGGAAACATCCGGGTGCTCCTGGAGCGTGTTGCCTCTTTGCTCGCCTCGGACGGGCAAGTGCTTTCGGAGGCCGAAGCACGCGATTTTCTCGATGTGGCCTATCTGGCGGTGTTGGAGGATTCAGACGGACGTGCCAGCGCGGCCTTTCCCTGGGCCCGTGCCGGCGCGAAAGCGCTCGCTGTCCACGCGGCCCGCGCGGGATTGGCTACCGTGGCAACCCGGACCGTTCAGGGCCGGGTCTTCCTGACCTTGGAACGGCGGCCGTAGAGTCCGACGGCGGCCACAGCAACCGCTGCGGCCACCACCAGGACCATCCAGAAAACGCCCAAGGCCAGCACATAGCCTCCCTGCAGGACGGTGCTGTTGGCGCCGCTGCCCGGCCCGGTTGGCTGGAGCACCTGCTGGGCGCGGATGAGCGGGGCCGCCACCAACGTCATCAATGCCCCCACCAGAAGGGCCCCGCGCACGATCCCCCGTTGAACGGGGCCCAGCCCATACGTCAACCTCGACAAGCCGCCGCCGGCCAACGTCGTCAACGGAACCAGCACGCCGTCGTGCACCAACAACGCCACAGCAAGCCAGGCAGCCACACCGATCAGCTGGGCAGGCGGCACATTGGCAAGGAATCCGAAGAGGGCGTATCCGAGGGCTGCCAGTCCTAGGATGCCCAGGGCTGCACGCACCCACCAGACGGTCCCGCGCCTACCGGGCGCCGTCGGAATCCCCAAGGAGAGCCGCATCAGATCACCTCCACTTTGTGCACCCATTTGGTCTGCAAGACGCCCGGGCGTCCGGGTGCGATGATCCGTGCAGGATAGCCGTGGTCGAGGTCCAGGGGTTCGCCGTTGAGCTCGAGCGCCAGCAAGGTCTGCTCGTCCTGGCTGTACGCAGCGGGCATGAAGGACCGCCCGTAGACGCCGCCTTTCTCCATGCTGGAAATCTGCAACTCGGCATCAGCCGGTGCGCCCACCGTTGCCATCAGGTCCCTGACTCGGACACCGCGCCATTGGGCTCCTTGGCTCCAGCCTTCCACGCAGGCGATGGGCAATCCGTAGCTGTACTGCGGCAAGGCCGCGAGCTGCGCCAGTGTGAACGTCTTCTGCACCGATCCCGAGGACACGGTCAGCACCCAGTCGGGGCCCAGCGCAGCGTCAGCCACACCGGCCTGGGCGGCCGTCCTGTTGATGGGGACGGCCTGGGGGCCGGTATCCATTCGGCGCGGCGCGAAGAGGTTCAGGCCCGACAGCCAGGCGAAGGACTGGCCCCCAGTCGTCAAGACGACGACGCCGGTGCCAGCAGTGATTGCCGCCAGGAACCCCCTGCGGCTCCAGCCGTGCCCGGTTCGAGCCTTCGCGGCTGCAGGAAGAGTTTTGCTGTCCGGCACTCCCCCTTCAGTCGCCGCAGCGATGGTGGCCGCGTCCGACCGACGGCTCCAATGGGCCAGGATCAGGGGCATCTTGACAGCGATGTGAAGCGCCAAAGATCCGATGATGACCCAGGCCAGCCAATAGTGGACATCCCTGAAGGAAAACGGCCAGGGGTACCACTGGAAAGTATTAAGCAGGCCGATGGTGACTTCCACCAGCGAAGCGGCCACGAAGAGCGCAATGGAGGCCCGTTCCAGGCCGTGCACCACGGACTTCAGCGGGGGCCACCGCAAGAGTTCGGGATACACGGACCAGAGCTTGGCGACGAGGAGCGGGATAGAAGCTATCCCGGTGGTGACGTGGATGCCCTGCGTAGCCACGTACAGCCATACGGGGCGGGTAAGGAAAAGCATCCACGCTGGCGGATCCTGCAGAAGGTGGCTGAACAGTCCGGTCAAGAAGCACACAGTGAAGGCAAGGCCGAGCCAACGGCCCAGCACCACCGTCAGCCGCCTGCTGCGCAAGGGCGAGGAGAACCGTCCGTTCACCGCTTCCATCCGCTGTTGGAGGAAAGTGGTCAATCTGTCCATGCCTTGATCACACCACCAAGACCCTCCCGCCGTCCCGATGCAGACCTTACGAAAGGCATACGGTGCCGCGGATCAATGGCCCACCAGCCTGCACGTGGTGCACGATCGAAGGGTGAGCGAACCAACAACCCGGCCCGCGTCCGGCATTTCGGCCGCGGTGATGGCGCTGGCACTGGTGGCCCTGCTCGCCGCCGTCGTCTGGTGGACCGTCACCACCGATCCGTCCGCGGAGTGGGTGTCTCCCCTTGGCACGCTGGCCGCCTGGATTGTCTTCTTCCCGGCGGTACTAGTGGCGCGCCGGATCACGGCGCGGCACGCGGCCGCCGTCGTCCTTCTGGGCTCGCTCTTGGTGGGAGCCGCGGCCATCGCCGCACCGCCGGCCACCAGCAACGACTCCGCACGCTATGCGTGGGACGGCATCGTCCAGAAGGCCGGAATCTCTCCATATGCCCACGTTCCGGCGGACGAAGCGCTGCGGCCGCTGCGGCCGCCGTGGCTGTTCCAAGACGCCGGGCCGGATGGAACATGCCATAGCAATCCCTTCCCCACAGGTACGGAGACCACCACCAACATTCCCGGCGGCAGTACCCTGTGCACGGCCATCAACAGGCCCGCCGTGCCCACCGTCTACCCGGCGGTGGCAGAACTCTATTTCCTGGCCGTGCGGTTCGTCCCGGGTCCCGAGGTTGGATTCATCGCCTTCCAACTGGCAGGGCTCCTGCTTAGCCTCGCCATCACGGTGGCATTGCTGGCGTTCCTGCGCCGCACCGGAAGGCCCGCGCACCAAGCCGTCTGGTGGGCCTGGTCTCCGCTGGTGGCTTTTGAAGCCATCAACGGGGCGCATGTGGATGCGTTGGGCACCGCCCTGGCCTTGGCGGCGGCGCTACTGCTGGTGGGCGGGCGCACACTGGGTTCCGGAGTCGCCTTTGGCGCGGCCGTGGCCACCAAGCTGATCCCCGTCATCAGCGCCCCGGCACTGCTGTACCGGCGGCCGTTCCGCTTCGGCGCGGCCGCCGTGGCCACGTTCGCCGTGGTGTACGTACCGTACGTCCTCGCCAGCGGTTGGGCTGTCCTGGGCTATCTTCCCGAATACCTTCGTTCGGAGGGGTACGACGGGCAGGACAGCCCGCGGTTCGCTTTGTTGAAGCTGGTGCTCCCGGCCAGTTGGGCAGCGCCGGCAGCGCTCGTGCTCCTGCTCGGCCTCGCGGGTTACGTATGGCGGACAACCGACGCCGCCCGGCCATGGGACGGACAAGTCTTGATGATCGGAGGGATGCTGCTGGTCGTTTCGCCCAGCTATCCGTGGTACGCACTGCTGCTCCTTCCTTTCGTGGTGCTGAGCCGTCGCTACGAGTTCACCGCCATCGCTCCCGTGCTGGCCTTGATGTATTTCACCGGCGCCGAACCCAACGGCCCATTGGCGGCGCGACTCGGCCTGGGGACCGTCGTCGTGCTCTTGGTGGTTGCAACGGTAGTGAGACGACGGCGGCAGCACGCAGTGGCGTAATCGGGCGGCCATGCTGCTGGTGCGCTAGCTCTGCTCAGGCAGATCCTTGCTGGTTGCCGTTGACTCGTTCTCGGGCATTTCTTCGCCCCAGCGCGCAGAACCGAGCCAGCGGATAACGGCCACTAGCTTGCCGCGCAGTTCCTCCACGCCGACTTCGACGCCGGGAGTCAGATTCCGGTCAAGCGCCCGGGCCTGGACAAGGGCCGTCCGGCCCGACTCGGAAACAGCCACCCGCTGGGAGCGCCCGTCCAGGCGGCTACGTTCCCGGGTAATGTGCCCATGCGCCTCCAACCTCGAAAGCGTCTGTCCCATGGTCTGCGCCCGCACCTGGACTTTGGTGGAAAGCCGGGCCTGCACCATGGCCCCTTCCGCGTCGAGAACCTCCAACGCTATGACACCCGCATGGGTCAGGCCCAAGACAGCAAGCTTTTCATTCCAGGCATGCTCGACCAGTCGCGCTGCAGTTGAGAGCAACCGTGGAGTCGTCCAGTCGTTTAAGTCCGGCATACATCCACCATAGTAAGCCTGCTTCCTAAGTGCGGGATGCCAGTGTGAAACGACCCGCGCCAGGAGCATCGTTGGCGTGATCGCCACACCGTGTTGGAACCCGCTGGAATTCAGGGAAACCGGCCGGCCCATTATGCTCGGCATATGTCGCCGGATCGCCTTCTTACTGAGCTGGCCAACAGCCTTGACCGCCTGAGCGTCCTCGCTCGCCAACCCGAGGACATTCTGACCCGTCCTGTCCCCGCGTGCCCTGGCTGGACACTGAGGGATCTCTTCGGGCATCTGGGGTCGATCGAACGTTGGGCAGCCCAAATAGTCCTTTCGGGCAAGTTCGTCGAGGAACCTGAACCACCGGTCACCGGAGCCGAAATGTGGTTCCTCCAAGGCGCGGACGCCTTCCTCGCGACAATGTCGGCACTCGAACCCGAGGAGCCGTGCTGGAACTTCGGCCCGCCTCCGCGCAAAGCCGGGTTCTGGCGCCGGCGCCAGGCACATGAACACGCCGTCCACCTCATCGACGCCTGCCAAACAACAGGGTTGGCAGACCCTGTTTTCGCAGAAGATTTCCTGCTCGACGGAATCGACGAAATCCTGACAATGTTCACTCCGCGACAGCTTCGCCTGGGACGGATGCCCCAGCCGAAAGGGGCAGTGATCTTCCACGTACCCGGAGCCCGGAGCTGGAAACTCGGCCAAGGGGTAGCCGAGGCCTCCATTGCCGCCCCGCTGCACGGGATGTACCTGGGGCTCTGGGGCCGCTCCAACCTCGCAGAAACTGCTCTCATCGAAGGTGACAAAGCGCTTGCCGTCCAGGTTCTGCAAGGCCCCCTCACCCCCTGACCACCTGGTTTTTCGGCCTATATGCATAGCGGCGCGCAGCCATCCCCCCGCCATGTTCCGCGAACTCGGCAAAGGCGCCCCGGCCGGCCAGCTACTTCAGCAAGTGCACGATCGTGGTTTCAGTGTCCGCCGGATCTGGTGTCGGATCTCCGTAGATCTCCCACGAATGCCCGGCAGACTCCCTATGATTCGCCGCCATCCACTCCTCGATCGTCTTGTATGCCTCGTCCATGCGGTGGTACGGCCCACGGTGGACTGCCACGGCAGCCTGGCCCGCGGGGGTTTCGGTTGCATGAACCTCGCCCGCCGGTTCAAAGGTGCGCGTGACTTCGACGCCGAAGTCGCACAGAAGGGGTGCGTCAGGCGTGTTCGGGTGGTGGTAGACGAAGACATTGTGGCCGTCCGTCCACAGACCCGGCTGACTGCGAATGAAGTCCCAGACCAGCGCCACAGCAGGGCCCCATGCCGAGCCGACTTCGCCCGGAACGACCTCACGCCGGACGGCGGCCAGCATGCGGGGGCGAACAGTCTGTACGTTGACGGGGACCGACATGCAGGAGTCGGCTAGTACTTGTCCGCAGAGTCGACCGATTCCCCGACGGTGACTTCAGGGGCCACGTTCGGGTCGCCGCCGACCGAGCCGATGAACGCCTGGATCTCGGGGTCACCGAAGAATTTCTGGAATGCTTCTGTCGATTCCCATTCATCGACTACGAGGACAAACCCGTCGCCGACCGCGAACTGATGGTGGATGGCCCCAGCAGCCCGGCCGCGCTCCCCCCATTGGCGATACTCGTCAGCGCGCTCCTCCAGCGACTTGGCGAAAACGCTCGTGTCACCGGAAACCTTGGTTGCAATGATGACGGACATGATGTGACCTCCTATGGCCTGGACTCAGCTCGTGGCAGCCAGACACGCGACGATCCGCCTGAAAGGTCTGACACGAGAAAGACCATACTCATTCCGCCCTGTAACCGCCCGAGTGGCCACTACTTGTCATTCGCGGCGACCTGCCGACGGGTTCTCTAGTTACTGAACCCGGATAGGATCTCCGGGTACCCAGCTTCCGGAACGTCCTGAAGGAACCGCATCGCATGCCGCACCTTGACCCCGCCCTCCCTCTCAACACCTTGCCGCAGATGCTCCTGGACGTTGCCGCCGTCGAGCGCAATATCGGCATCAAAGCGGCCTGGACACGGGAGCGCGGCATGGTGCTGGCCCCGCATATCAAGACCACCATGACGGGCGAGATTGTCCGTCGGCAGTTGCCCCGTTCCTGGGGCGTGACCGTGGCGACCACCGCGCAGGCCGCGCAGGCCATCGAGTGGGGTGCCACCCGGATCCTCATCGCGAACGAGGTGCTGTTCCGCGGCCACCTCGAGGAGCTCCGCGCCCGGCTGACAGCCTCGCCGGAGCTGGAGATCTACTGCCTGGCCGATTCGACGGCGGGCGTCCAAGCCATGGCCGAAGTGTTCGAACACTCGCCACAGCCGCTCAACGTACTGATCGACGTCGGGACCGCCGGCGGCCGCACCGGGATCCGCAGCGAGTCCGAGGCCGGGCCTCTCGCTGCTGAGGTTCGTGCCGCCCAGGGATTACTGTTGGCCGGCGTCAGCGCCTACGAGGGCGTGGCACCGAACACCAGGACCGATGCAAACCTGGCCGGGATCGATTCGCATTGCCGCCTGGCCCGCGACATTTTCGACGAACTGCACGCCACTTTCGAGGTGGATCTACCGGTGTTCAGCAACGGCGGCTCGGCGTTCCAAGACCGTGCCGCCGCGTTCCTGCCGCACAGCACCTCCGTCAACGTGCTCCGGTCAGGCTGCTACGTCGTGCACGACCACGGCACCTACCAGAGCGTCTCGCCAATCCCGGGTCTCACCGCCGCCGTCGTGGTTCGGGCACTGGTCATCTCCGCCCCTGAACCCGGGCGCGTTGTCCTGAACGCGGGCAAGCGGGAGTTGGCGTACGACGCCGGCCTGCCGGTGATCGTCTCCCGATTCCGTAACGGGGCCCTCCTGCCGGACGGCGAAGGCGCCACGCTGACGCGCCTCTTCGACCACCACGCCATCGTGGACGACGCAGAAGGCCTGCAGGTCGGCGATATCGTGGATCTGGGCATCTCCCACCCTTGCTCAGTGTTCGACCGCTGGCGTGAGGTTGTCGCAGTCAGCGACGACGCCGTCGAGACCTGGCGTCCGGTGTTCTAGGCAGTCCTGCAAGCGGCTGGCATCCGGAACGTCCGTTACGACTTGTCTCTGCGCAGCAACGTCATCTGTCCTCCCAAGGGAAGGGTTCAACACGCTGCAGTGCCTTCTGAATATCTTTGGCGCGCGATTCAAGCCCGAGATCCGCGAGATGTCCCAAGCCGTACGTGAGCCACTTCCGGCCGAATTCTCGCTGCTTCGGAGACAGGACAGGCTCCCTCGAGAGATCCAGAGCCCGTAAGACACGCTGGCGAGGCGTGGGCCGCCCGTCGAACCATCCCTGGATCAGTTCTACCACCACTTGGGCAATGATGTCCGCAAGCATCTCATCGCCTCCTAGGTGGGGCACCGCCGAGGCCCGGCGGCATGCGACCACGTCCCGGTCCGCCCGGAATGGAAACGAGCTATCGGTACAGGTGTTCGCCACTCTATTTCCGAAGCCTCCCGAATATCTATCATTGCAACGATGGCAGTATCCGTATTTCAAACTTGGTGAGCCCGATGCCTTGATGCACGCGTTGGATCGGGCGAAATAGGTTCACGTAGAAAAGTGGTCGAAACGCCCGGAGGAAACACGCTTTGGCCGTGCGTGGTCACCCCAATCCGGCCAATTTATTTTGAAAAGGGCGTACCTGTTCCGTGGACACAAACGATTAAAAGAGTGGACAATACCGAGCTGACCTTCGTGAAGGCTGCATGACAACGGCGCGCCGTACAACCCGGGAAAGTACACATCAATGACACTCACTGCCGAGGCCATTCATACGCTAGTAGAGATCGCCGTCCGCTTCAGCCCCGACGGCGCCCCGTTGGCCGTCCGATATGACGGCGGCATCTGGGCTGTGGATCCCGACGGCGGCGCCGCGCACTGGTTCGGACGCGGAAGCGGGCGGGATGGCGGCGACTCCGCCGCCACCGACAGCGAACACCTCGCATCCGTTGAAAACTGGCGGGTACAGGCTCGCCTCAACTCAGACTCCGCATTGCTCACATTCCATCTGCAGCGGAGTCCCGGATCCCCGGACTGGTTGCTGGCTGACATCACCGACGCGTCCTAGAACAGCTCCCGGGCTCGATCGCGTGCTGCAACGAACAGACCGGCCGCTTCGGCATGGATCTCGGCTACGACGTCACCCTGGTCACAGCCTCAACCTCCGCGTTCAGCCCGGAAGCGATGCACGCCGCTCACGCTATCGTCCTTCCATCCCCGTCAGTGCAGTCGCTGCTGCCAGTCGGCCGGGACGCGTGAGGCTGGGCCCGGAACGCTTTGATCGAGCGGGTGATGCGCCGGCGGTTCAAGTTCCGGACCGGCGAAAAATGCGGAGTCGGGATAGTTGAAGAACCAGTCCTCGCCCGGCTCGAAGCTGCGGATGACCGGGTGGCCGCTGGATTGTGCATGGGCTGTGGCGTGTTGCCCCGGCGAGTTGTCGCAGCAGCCGATGTGCCCGCACTGGGCGCACCGCCGCAGGTGGAGCCACCAGCCACCGTTGGCCTCGCATTCGACGCAACCAGGTCCGCTGGGTGGAATCGAAACGTCGATTCCGTGATTTGCATTCATGTGGCTTTCCCTCGTATTGGAGTGCCTTTGGACCACCCACTACTTTACGCCCCGGCTATTTCACGCCGAAGGAATGCTGCCCTCGTCGTGAGTGCCGCCAGCGGGCCGGATCCGCCTCCAGCGCGGCCCGGTCCCAACGTCCTGTCTCCGCAGCCGCCTCGTAGGTGGACTGCAGGAACCGCAACAGCATCTTGTCGGGGTCCGAGGCAGTGCGGACGTTCTCATACGGGAGGAGGTACAGCCTGCCGTCATTGTTATAGACGGCACCGTCGGCGTCGGTCACATATTCGGCGTAGCCGGCGGGCTCGGGATAGCAGTAGGCATAGAAGGCTCCTTCGTCCCCTCCCCCGGGCCAAAACCCGCAGCTGCTTAGCTCGTGGGAGTAACCCTCCACCATCACCCAGTCGGCGCAGTTCGGGATTCCTCCGGGGTGGGTGGGCGCGTCCCGTCCGGAGAAGCGGGAGTACGCGAGGTCCATGCCTCCCCAGAAGAAGTGCACGGGACTGGCCTTGCCCCTGAAACGGGACCTGAATTCGTTCAGGACGCGGTCCGACTGGACCAATTGCCGCCAAAACAGCCCGATGGCCTCCGGATCGTAGGAGGCGTGCTGATGGTCCTCGGCGAAGGGTATGGCCGGGTCCACCTCGTTCGGAATGCCGCGGATAGACGCCTCGATACCGAGCCGGCCCAAGGCTTCGAATACCTCGGAGTGGAATTCGGCCACCGACTTGGCTCCGAGAACGACGAATGCTGAAGTTCCATTGCTGGAGCGTATGTTCAGCCGGTGTTCAAGGAAATCGAATTCGATGTCGTAGGCACCGCGGCCATACGGGATCATTGATGTCGTCAGCCCGCGCGGCGTGACGTAAAGCGTCACCTGCCACCAGTGGTTCAGCATCGGGCTGTGCGCCATGCGGATTTTTCCGACGATCTGGGTCCACATGTGCACGGTCTCCCGGGTCAGGGTCCAATCATCGGCCCGAAGCCGTGGCCATCCAGGGTGAGCCATCTGACAATTCTGCCACCTTAAGCGCCAGAACCGCCGAGGTCCCCTGCTTCGGCGCCTGGCCCGACGTCGGAGGCGCGCAGGCTCGGCACTATCACAATCAACGCTTCATCCGACCGTGTCCGACGACCGGGCGGCTGGCTGCCCGAGCGACAAGACGACCTTGAGGAATGGATTGCCGGTCACCGGGAACGAGTGGAAGCGCGGGGCGAAGATGCTGCCCTGCATCCCGTGATCGTGGAGTTCAAGGAACTGATCGCCAGCGATCCGGTTGTCCGCCTCTACATGACGGAGATGATCGAGCAGGTACCTAAATTGAAGCCCTACCGCAAACGGCATCTCACGAGCGTTGACCAGATGCTTCGGCTCATCAACGAGGTCCTGACGACTGCCCCCGAGTTCAGCGAAGGCGGCATGGTCACCACGCCGTTGACAGCGATCCTCGATTGGACCATGGGTACCGAGGCCGGGTTCGCGGCTCACCGCGATCCCCGGATCATCGCCATAGCGCCTGCGAGTCGACCCCATACAAGATAAGCTCCGACGTTCAACGCCGGAGCCGGTTCTGGGTCAAGAACCAGCCCTCTCACTCGAGGACCTGCTCGCCCGGGACGAGTCAATGGATCATTTTGTGGGCGGAACTGTGTACCAGGCGTTCCTGAGCGCGCTCAATTATCACCGGTGGCACGCTCCCGTCGCCGGAACGATCGTGCGGGCGTACGTCAAGGACGGCACGTACTTCTCCGAGGCAGACTCCGAGGGGGCCGACGCCGTCAAGCCGACCCTCTCCCAGTCATATCTGGCCCACGTCGCTGCCCGCGCGATCATCCTGATCCAGGCCGACGACCCCGTCATCGGTCTCATGGCAGTGATCCCGGTAGGCATGGTCGAAGTCTCGTCCTGCGTCATCGATCCGGAGATCGTACCGGGCCACCACGTAAACAAGGGAGACGAACTGGGGTACTTCCAGTTCGGCGGCTCGACCGAGTGCCTCGTCTTCCGGCCCGGTGTCATCGACCAGTTCGCTCTCACCGCTATCCCCCAACCGCAGGATCCGAACGCGCCCCTCGTGCGGGTCCGGTCGAAGCTGGCGACCGCTAAGTCCTGAGGCCGACGGCGGCCTCCTGAGGCACGAGCTAGTCTAGATGTGCCCTAGGGGTCTGGCCGGAGTGCCGGAACAGGGCCAACGCCCGCGTAAGCGATATGTCCGCCCGGGAGACGAGTAGCGCTGTCAGCAAAGCTGCCGCAACGTGCGTGTCCAGCATCAAATCCGGTGAGTGCCCGGCCGCGACGGATGGCGTCACGGCCAGCTGCCCAGGCTGCCATCCTGACCCTGCATGCTGATGTTGGGCTGGCGCAACAACCGAGAAGGTCCCGGAGAGCCGGCCGAAGGCCAGATGCAGGACCTGCTGGGCGACACCGCAGAGAAAGACCAATAGCCAACTCGGTAGGTTTATCCGGGCGAGCAGCGAAGCGCACATACTCAGCAGAGCCGTCAGCGCGATCAGCACCGGAACCCCGGGAGACACGCCACCCGAGACCAGGTGGGCGACCAGGCCCAGTCCGACCGCCACCGGTCCGACTTCCCACCCCGGGAATCTGGGACGTCGACGGGACCTGTGCTCATCCACGCTGTTCTCTCTCCCTTCCATCGGTGGACGGGTTCTGCTCTCCTTCATGGTGCCGCCGTTTCGCACCTGAAGGAAGACTTTCCGGCCGTTTGCACGTTTGGGTCAAAGGACCCTCGCTGTGGAGCCAGGAGATTCGAAGTCCCGGCTTCTTCTCGCGGGACGGAGTACGGTTGCCACAAGCGAGCGGCTCAACCACCGCTCAACACTGAAATCGCGGGACCGATTCCGCCGCACGAGGAGGAACTATGAGTAACTTCGAAGGCAAGACCGCGATCGTCACCGGCGGAGGCTCCGGACTTGGGGAAGCGATCAGCAAAGACCTCGCGAAGAACGGTGTCAACGTCGTCGTCGTCGACATCAACCTGGACGGTGCCACCCGCGTGGCCAACGAGATCACGGCGCTGGCGGCACCGCCGCTCCCTTTCAGGCCAACACAGCGGTCGCCGAGGATAGTAAGAAGGCCGTCGACTTCGCGGTGGCGAGCTATGGCGCCGTCGCCGCTCCCGGCAACGCCGCTTACACCGCGGCCAAGCACGGCGTCGTGGGCCTGACCAAGAATGCTGCGGCTGAATATGGGGCCCAGGGGTTGCGCGTCAACGCTATCGGCCCCGGCTATATCGATACGCCGCTGCTGGCCGCTGCGCCTAAAGAAGTCCTCAATGGGCTCGAGGCGAAGCATCCGCTCGGCCGCCTGGGACAGCCTGAGGAGATCGCGAACGTCACCACGTTCCTACTTTCCGACAAGGCCAGTTTCATGACCGGCTCTTACGTACTCGTCGATGGCGGCTACACCGCCGTCTAAGCTGCTGCCAGCCGGCGGCTCGTGGATCAGGGCGTAGTCCGAGTGTGGGACCCGTTCAGTGAGGGTAACCCGATACCTCCGCACACGCATCGGCGCGCTCCGAGCCGGTTCACACCCAAAGTCCGTTCTGGCGCGGCGCTTCCCACCCGGCAAAATGTGACACCATTTGCTCCATGGTTCGTAAAGTTGCATATCAAGGAGAGCCCGGCGCCAACTCCAACATCGCCTGCCTACAGATGTTCCCCGACATGGAGCCAGTACCGTGCCCCAGCTTCGAAGATGCTTTCGAACTAGTGAAATCCGGCGACGCGGACCTCGCCATGATTCCGATTGAGAACTCCATCGCCGGGCGCGTTGCGGATATCCATGTGCTCCTGCCTGAATCCGGATTGCAGATTGTGGGCGAACATTTTCTCAGGATCCGATTCCACTTGCTGGGCATACCCGGAAGCACCCTCGAACAGGCGCGAGAAGTGCACAGCCACGTTCATGCCCTCGGCCAGTGCAGGAAGCTGATCCGGTCAATGGGGCTGAAACCAGTTGTTGCCGGCGACACGGCAGGATCCGCACGGGAGGTCCGCGACTGGAATGACGCTTCCAAAGTCTCGCTCGCGCCTCCGCTCGCCGCCCAGATGTACGGGCTGGACGTCTTGGCAGAAGACGTCGAGGACGACGCCACCAACACGACCCGGTTTGTCGCCCTGTCCAGGGAGCGTCGGCAGCAAACCCGCGACGAGTTGCCCGGTCCCGTGATCACGAGCTTCGTCTTCCGGGTCAGGAACGTCCCCTCGGCCCTGTACAAAGCCCTGGGTGGTTTCGCAACGAACGGTGTGAACATGACGCGCCTGGAAAGCTACATGGTGGGCAACGAGTTTGCTGCGACCACCTTCATGGCAGACGTTGAAGGTCACCCATCCGACACCCCCGTGCGCCTCGCGCTCGAGGAGCTGGAGTTCTTCACCGATGAGGTCAGGGTTCTCGGCGTATATGCTGCTGCTCCATACCGAAGCCAGGGGTTCACCAATTCCGGCAACCCAGGCACAACGCCTGCCGGCACTCCAAAGACCACTTTGTCGCTTTAGTGGCTAGCCGTGCACGGGCATCGGAACGAACCACGCAATGATCACCGGAAGTTTGAAAACAGCGACGACGAAGCAGGCCGCGACGGCAAGCGCCCATGCCGCCCGCCGTCGTCGGGCCCCCACGACTTCCGTCCTGACAGCGTCGAAGGCCCGCTGAAGAGCGACAGCGTCCCCGGGCCCCGCAGGCTGGCGGTGCCAGGTTCCCGGCAACGCGGCAACGGCGACAATGCGGGCGATCTGCTCCGGAGTGAGGACCGGTCTGCGCCGGTTAAGCCAGCGCAACAGCTGACCATCGCTCAGCACAGTTATGCTCTCGGGCCGTTCCCGGACCGTGATGCCCTTGGGCTCCACGAACACCAGGACACCGGTGACCTCCACCGCCAGACCTGCTGCTGCGGAGAGGAGCTTGGCGGCTCGGGCCGCCTCGTGCATGGCGTTGGGAAGATAGCGCTGTCTCGTGCCGGCCACCATCAGAGTGCGGCCAGCCACCCAGATTCTCTGGTTTGAATGATTCTTGGTGTTCACTGTGTACACCCCTGCCGGCCCGATCAACACATGATCAATGTCTGACGTGCCGGCCCCGACCGGAACCGCATGAAGGACTGTCCATTCCGGTCCCAGCCGCGCCAGAACCCGAGCCACCGCCAATTCCCCGACGGCGCCCGTGTACCAGGGGCGGCTGTCTGCGGTCAGCGGGTCAAGCCCGAACACGCGCCCCAGCCGGGACCGCGGAGCGTCCCTTTCCCGCACGGCCAAGAGCTCGGCCATCACGGCCTGTCCCGGTACCCGGTCAGTCAGCAGCCCGGGACTGAGCTCGGTGTCTGGACCTTTGCCGGGAACCTCCGGCGGGTCCGGAGGCAGACCTGTACCAGTCGGGAAAGGGTCGGGGATCATGGGCTTTCGCATTGTCGTTGGTACACAGGACCGATCCTAACGGTGCCGGGCGAGAATACAGGCAGCACATTATCGGCGGCCCGACTGATCTGCGGACCGTGCATGGCCGTCGGGGCCTGCAACCTCCTGGACCAAAAGCCCAGGCGGGCCACCACCCGCTACACGCACTCCGGGCGATACCTCGGATCTGCGGGGCCGCTCTGGAGAAGCGCGTTGGAGACGAGAGACCACACGTTCGGGTCGTTGGGAGATTGATCGTGTTCGAATGTGTCGAGCGGGCAGTAGTCCTGCAGGACAAGGTTAGACACTTGCTTTAGCGGCCCAACAAGAGCCTGGCTCGTATAGGGCGTCACGACCTCGTCGTAGCGGGTCGAGATCACTGTGTACGACGGCCCCGGCACGGCGTCGCCGATCGAATTGAGCTCGGTCATGAATGCCGAGCCGGCATGCTGGTCCGCGCAGGCCTGGCACAGGGTGCTCGTTGCGGTCGTGTCGAGAATCATCCCTGCGGGCGACGGCGCGATCAGGCCTTGGGTGCCATGGTTCGACGGCGCAATGCCAACCAAATGGTGCACATACTTGGCGCCGTCGAGGAAGCCGATGTAATAGCGCGGCATCATCCCACCTTGGCTGTGGCCGACGAGATCTACCTGCTTCGCACCGGTTGCGCCGAGAACTGAGCGAACGAACGTCGCAAGCTCAGCCGCGGAGTCCCGAATTGGCCCGCTGGCGGGGACACCGTTGACTACTCCGTAGTTGAGCGAGAAGACACAGTACCCCTGATTCTTAAGTACGGGCGAGAACAGCGCCCAGTTCTTGTACATCGTCTCGAACGTCCCTGGGACGAGGACTACCGGGTACGGATGCACGCTCGACGGCTTGCACGTCCAGTCATTGGCTCCGGGCGGGTCCGGCGAGATCGAGTCGGCCTGAGCCGCGGGTGCGGCGAAGAGTCCAATCGTGAGCGCCGCAGCGGCGAGGACGGCGGTGAGTCGGAATCGGCGCATGGCCTTGCCTTTCTCCTGGCCGCGAACCCCTATGTCCGCGGCATCCCTAGCTACTTTGGGGTAACTTACCGCCGGGTTGCAATACCGTGCTGCAAACTTGAGAAAACGTGCACCCCGCTGGTCAACCCCGGACCGTATCGAATGCCAGACCAATCACCGACTGATCGTCCCGCCCTGATCCCAATCCTCTGGACGGGTAGGGCCAGCGGCGCCTAGGCTGGTTGTGTTGCCCCGGACCCCGGCAGCGCGTCTTCAGCGCATCCGAGGAGGCAACCACTTGCCCTTGACCAACCAGCCTTCACCGTCCGTGCCCGCGTTGACGATGCCGCCACGACCCACTCCGCCAAGGGCACGGATCAACAAGGTCACGAGCAGCTATGCGGACCTCCTGAAATCCGTCCGGGAAGCGGGTCTGCTCCGGCGGTGCCGACGCTACTACCTCCTCCTGCTGACGATCCTGGCCGTGGTGGGAACGGGGATCTGGGTGGTGTTCTTCATCTTGGGAGACTCCTGGCTTCAGCTGGCCGTGGCAGGCGCCTCCGGCGTCGTCTTCACGCAGTTCGCCTTCCTCGGCCATGAAGCAGCCCATCAGCAAATGTTTGCGTCCCGTTCCGCGAACGAGTGGACTGCACGCCTCATTGCCACCCTGGTGGTAGGCATGAGTTTCGCGTATTGGACCGACAAGCACTCGCGCCACCATGCACGCCCGAACATGGTCAATCATGACCCGGACATCGCACAGGGTGTGGTCATCTTCCACAACGAAGTGCCAAGCAGCCGCGGAAGACTCGGCCGTGCCCTCGGCAAGCACCAAGGCTATTTGCTCTTCCCTTTGCTCTTGTTCCTCGGATGGACGCTGCATATTGACTCGTTGAAGTATTTGCTTCGGCGAGGGCCAGTGAAGTACCGGTGGCTTGAGATCGCCCTGCTGGGTCTGCACTTCGGTGCCTACGTCGGCCTGCTTTTCCTCGTCCTGTCCCCCGCGATCGCCGTCACATTCATCGTGGTACAGGTCGCCGTGTTCGGTCTGTACATGGGAGGAAGCTTCGCGCCGAATCATAAGGGGATGCCGATCCTGTCCGAAAACAGCCGGGTGGACTTCCTGACACGGCAGGTGGTCACGTCCCGCAACATCGCCGGAGGACGATTCGTGACCTTACTCATGGGCGGGCTTAATCACCAAATAGAACACCACTTGTTCCCCGATATGCCCCGCCCGCACCTGCGAGAGGTCCGTCAGCTCGTCAAGGCGCACTGCGATGCCGAGGGGATCGCCTACACCGAAACGGGGCTGCTGCACTCGTACGCAATCGTGGTTCGCTACCTTAATACGGTAGGACTCGCGGCAGCGGATCCGTTCACCTGTCCAGTGGCCGGCGAATACCGGCGATAACCAGCGGCCGGCGGCACAGACCCGTCAGGAAGACCACGACCCTTGCCGCCGTTTCCGGTCCCAGACAGTCCACGCGATGAGTGCCGCAAAGACGATCACTGCCAGCGCGGCGGCTGGGTCCAAGGTCAAGGGATGCCCCAGACCATCACGCACCAGCACGGCGATGCTAGGTCCGGGCAAGAAGCCTGGTCAACAGGAACCGCAAACGGCGCAGCGGCCGGGGTTCCAGCAAAAGAGATTGCCTCTCGCCGCGAAAGGCGGCGGGACCTACTGTGGAGCTATGGACGCCACAGCAGCTCACGCTTTTGCGATTCCGCCGGTATCAGTCCACCGCCCCACGACTGCCGTTGAAGACGTCATTACCCTCGTGGCCGGCGTTTGGCTCCTCACCGGAACCTATGTTGACGGCTGGGCGCACAACAACCTCCGCGACCTCGAGACGTTCTTCACTCCGTGGCACGCGATCCTCTACTCGGGCTTCGCGGCGTGCGCCCTCTGGATCGCCGCCCTGACCTGGCGCCGCCACGCACCCGGCACACGGTGGACCGAAGCCATCCCCGCCGGGTATGGGGCCGCCGCAGCCGGGGTCGTCCTCTTCCTGATCTCCGGGATGGCGGACTTCGCCTGGCATTCGGTGTTCGGCATCGAGCAGGGCCTCAAGGCGCTATTCAGCCCGTCCCATCTGGGGCTCGCCACGGGAGGCTTCCTCATCCTTGGCGCGCCGTTCTCCTCGGCATGGCACTCACCCGAACAGTCATGGCCGCGGTCGATACCAGCCGTCGCGAGCGCCATGCTCTCCGGCATGGTCGCGGCATTCATCCTGCAGGAATTCACGGTCTTCGCCCGTCACGGGCTCATCCAGACGTACATCTCCGCTCCCGGGGCGGAGCCCGCGGTGACGGTGCCGACGTCGTCGTCCATCATCGTGTCCTTGGGATCGTTCTTTGTCTCAACGGCTGTGCTTTTCGTGCCCGTCCTTTTGCTTTCGCTACGATGGCGCCTGCACGCCGCCGTGCCCGCGGCCATGGTGCTGCTGCCCTCGGTGGCCCTGCAGATCATGGTCGCGCTGCGTGACGCCTGGCTCGTTCCGGCGGCCGTCGCTGGAGCCGTCCTCGTTGGATTGCTGTGGGCCATTGTGCGACCCCGCCCGACCAGCCACGCGCGGCTAATGATCGCGACAGGCCTCTCCCCCGTCGTGTTCTGGGCCCCGTACTTCGCCGGTGTGGCGGTCCACGACGGGGCACTGAGCTTCTCCCCTGAAATCTGGGGCGGGACGCTCGCCTGGACCGGACTGGAAATGCTCGCCCTCGCCGCGCTTACCCTGAAGATAGAAGCCACAGCGAGAACCATCCAGGCGTCACCGACTCACTGATTTGTCAGCTGTGCCGATCATTGCGCACGGCTGATGCCCTCACTGCCTGAGGTCGAGGGCTTCGAGCAATCGCTTCACCGAGCCGCCGAGGTTCCAGTCCGTAGCGAGACGCTCGAGTTCAATGCGCGAGTCCCCAACGACGGGGCGCAGCAGCGCTCCCGCCTCGTCGAGCGTGGGCAGTGCGAGGTCGCGCACGACGTTCACAACAACGGGCGCAACAGCCAGATAATCGGCGGAAGCGGCGAGTTTCGTCCTTACAGGCGCGGACAGCCCGCTGCCTGGATCCCTCGCTGCAGCGAGCAACTGGTCGAGCGTGCCGTACGTCCCGAGCAACGACGCGGCCGTCTTTTCACCGATCCCGCCCACACCCGGCAGCCCGTCCGATGCGTCGCCGCGTAGCGTCGCGAAATCGGCGTACTGCTCGGGCAGCACTCGATATTTGCCCACGACGACGGCATCCGTCACGACCTCAAGGTTCTTCATGCCCCTCGCCGTGTAGATGACGCGCACCTGGCGGGCATCATCGACCACCTGGAACAGATCCCGGTCGCCCGTCACGACGTCGACGGGAACCCCGGCGTGGCTCGCGTAGCTGCCGATGACGTCGTCGGCTTCATGGGAGGCAGCCCCGACGACGGCGATCCCCGCAAGGCGGAGGACCTGCCGGATCATGGGAACCTGCAGCTGGAGCGCATCCGGTACCACTTCGACGTCGGGCGCACCCTCGACCGCCTCCGCCACCCGATGCGACTTGTACGTCGGGATGAGATCCACGCGCCACTTCGGGCGCCAGTCTTCGTCCCAGCACGCAACCAGATGTGTCGCCCCATAGTCGGTGGCGAGCCGCGCGATCATGTCCAGCAGACCGCGAACGGCGTTTACCGGGGTGCCATCGGCGCGGCGGATCGAATCGGGCACGCCGAAGAAGGCGCGAAAGTAGAGCGAGGCCGTATCAAGGAGCATCAGGCGGTGAGGCATAACCGATCCTTACATCCACAAGCGGCAAAGGGCAGGTGCTTTCCAGTTTCCCGGAGAAGCACCTGCCCTTGTAGCGACGTGTTACTTCTTGGCGCGGCGGCGAATCACCGCTGTGGATGCCGCGCTCGCGGCCAAAGCGCCTGCGCCGACCAGCGACCACAGGATCAGGTTGGACTCTGCAACAGTGTTGGCCTCGCCACTTGCTGTGCCAGCGGCGGTAACGCTGGAAACAGCAGCAAGTCCGGAATTGCCCTTGCCGTTGCCGCCGCCATGGTTGCCGCCCCCGTTATTGTTGCCTCCGCCGTTGCCGGAATTCACAACCACGGCTGCCCAGCGCCTGTTGCCGGACGTGGCGCCGACAGCGCCGATCATGTAGTTGCCGCCGTCGGTGAAGGTAATGGGCGTTGAGAAAGCGCCGGTGCCGTCAGCAATCACGCTGAAGTTGGACGGAGCGGGCCTCCCGCCGTCCGAAGCCTTCTTGCCGCCGGTTCGCTCGAACGTGATGTTGACTGTTTCGCCGGCAATGTAGCCGCTACCGGAGAAAGTGATGGATTCGCCGCGAGATATGGTTCCGTCAGAAACGGTTCCGTACTCATTGCCCGGCGCCGGGTAGGTGGTGGATGCTACGGCCGGCGCGGTGCCGGCCAGTACGATTGTTCCTGCAAGTGCAAGCGCTGCAATAGACTTCTTCATTTGTCCCCCCTGAGACGAATTACGGAATTCACGTGAATAGTGGGGAATATAGATCCCCTGCGATTGCGTGCTGAAATCCCAAATGTCTAGCCAGCGACGACGGTATCATCCACAGCTGCTCAGGTCGACAACGTGGTGCGGCAGCCCTTCATTTCTTTCCGTGAGCCGCTATTTGTGACGTGTCGCGCTGGGTGGCGGCCCAGCTGGCGAGGACTTTCAGTGCGTCCTCGGAGGGGGTCCCGGGGTCAGCCGTGTAGACGTTGATGCGCAGTCCCGGGTCTGCGGGAAGTTCCAGCGCTTCGAAGCTCAGGTCAAGGTCGCCGACGATCGGGTGGTGGAGGTGTTTGCGGCCGGCGCGGTGGTACTTCACGTCGTGACGGGCCCACCGCGTGCGGAACTCTTCGCTGCGGGTGGAGAGTTCACCGATCAGGTCCGTGAGGTCCCTGTCGTACGGGTTTTTTCCGGCGGTGGAGCGAAGGACCGCGACGATGTCGTCCGCTGCGCGTTCCCAATCGGCGAAGAACTCCCGCGCTTTGGGGTTCAGGAAAGTGAAGCGCGCGCTGTTCGGCGGAGTGGCCACCTCTGCCATCATGTCCAGATACAGGGCCCGGCCCAGCTCGTTGGCGGCGAGGACATCCCCGCGATCGTTGCGAACCCAAGCCGGCGCTGCAGTAATCGCATCGATGACGCGCTGCACGCTCGGCCGCACTGTCTGCGGGCTGTGCTTGCGCCTCACCCTTGGGGACGCGGTGGCGGCACGGGCCAGGTCAAAAAGGTGGGCCGTCTCGGCGTCGTCAAGCTTCAACGCACGCGCGAGTGCTTCGAGGACACTGTCCGAGGCGCCGGAGAGGTTTCCGCGCTCAAGCCGTATGTAGTAGTCGATGCTCATCCCGGCGAGCATCGCGACTTCTTCGCGGCGCAGTCCGGTAACGCGCCGGTTGCCGCCGTAGACGGGAAGCCCTGCCTCGTCCGGGGTGATCCTTGCCCGGCGGGAGGTCAGGAACTTCCGCACGTCCTCGCTGTGTGTCATGGCATCCACGCTACGCCGGGTCGATCGGCCAAGGGAGGCACTGGCGTTACCCTGAACGGCCGTGACTCCCGGTCCGTATGTAATCACGGTTGGATGGAGAGCATGAAACCTGAACCCGCAACAGCCTCCCATCCGGGAGCGATCCTGGCGATCATCCTCCTCAGCTACTTCATGATCCTGCTGGACAACTCGGTCATCTTCACTGCCCTGCCGAGCCTGCAGGCGGAGCTGCGGCTCCCTGCTCACCGCGAGCTTCCCGGAAGGCCGTGAACGCACCCGGGCCGTTGCGTTGTACGGTGCCACCGCAGGGATAGGCGCCAGCCTGGGGCTGGTCATCGGCGGGGCGCTGGCACACTGGATCTCCTGGCGGGCTGGATTCTTCGTCAATGTACCTATCGGCGCCGCGATGATCGCACTCGCGCCGCGGTTCATCCCGGAATCAGGCCGGGCCCGCGGCCGCTTCGACGCCTTCGGCGCGCTCAGCGCCACCCTCGGTGTCGGCGCTCTCGTGTTCGGCATCATCAACACGGTCGACGCCGGCTGGAGCTCGCCGGTCACGGTCACGGCCGTCAGCGCCGGCGTCGTGCTCCTGGTCGTGTTCGTGCTGATCGAGCGTAGGGCGGCCCAGCCGATCATGCCGCTGCGGCTGTTCGCGAGCCGCCGCCGAACCGGCGCCTATGTGGCGCGCTTCCTGTACTTGGGCGCGATGATCGGGTTCTTCTTCTTCACCACGCAGTTCCTGCAGGAAGTGCTCGCCTTCGACCCGCTGCAGGCTGGCCTCGGTTTCCTCCCCATGACGGCGGTGAACTTCGCCGTCGCGATGGGCATCCCGCGGCTCATGGGCAAGTTGCCGGGTTCCATCCCGCTCGTGGCCGGCATCCTGATCACTCTTGCCGGGATGTTCTGGCTCAGCCGGGTCGGTGTCGACTCCGCGTACCTGACCGGGGTTGCCCTGCCGATGGTCCTCATCGGCGCGGGACAGGGGCTCGCGTTTGCGCCCCTGACCTCGTTCGGCATCATCGGAGCCCCCGCGTCCGACGCCGGCGCCGCATCAGGCCTGGTGAACACCTTCCACCAGGTCGGCACTTGCCTGGGGCTTGGAATCGCAGTCGCTGCCGCGGCGACGGTACCGACCACGAGTTCCGCCGTGGCGCACCTGGCCGCCCAGGTCGGCGCCGCCCTCACGACAGGCAGCATTCTCCTGTTCCTCGCCCTGGCCGTTACAGCGGCCCTCATCCTTCCCGCGGACCTGGCCGCCAGCCGCGCCGGGGCCCGCCGGGAAGTTGCGCCGGCGCCGCAACTCGAAGCCGCGCGCTGAATTTCCGGACCACCCGTTTCAAAGGGGGTACTGACGTGCCCTCCCACATCCGCGCACACCTGAATACCGTGAAAGGCATGGACATGGAACTTACTCTCAACAACGGCGTCACAATGCCAGCCCTGGGCCTGGGCGTCTTTCAAAGCGCCCCGGAGCAAACGACGGCGGCAGTCGAGGCCGCGCTGGCCACCGGCTACCGGCACATCGACACCGCCGCCGCGTACGGCAACGAACGGGAAGTCGGCGAAGGCATCCGCCGCTCGGGCCTGGATCGGGCAGAGGTCTTCATCGAGACCAAGGTCTGGGTCAGTGACTATGGCTACGACCGGTCCCTGCATGCCTGGGACAAAGCGACGGGCAAGCTCGGCGTCGACTACCTGGACTTGCTCATCCTGCACCAGCCCGCACCCGACCGGTTCGAGAAGACCATCGCCGCATACAAGGCACTGGAAACCCTGCTTGCCGACGGGCGCGTGCGGGCGATCGGCGTCAGCAACTTCATGCCCCACCACCTGACGCAACTGCTCGACTCGACCGGCGTCGTCCCGGCCGTGAACCAGATCGAACTCCACCCGTACTTCACCCAGCCGGACGTCCAAGCCGCTGACGCCGAACATGGTGTCATCACCCAGGCCTGGTCGCCCATCGGAGGGATCACCTTCTACCCAGGATGGGGAGGCCAGGAGCGGCGGAACGTCATGCAAGACCCGGCAATCGCCACCATCGCACGGACGCACGGCAAGAGTCCGGCCCAGGTCATGCTCCGGTGGCACCTCCAGCAAGGCCGCTCAGCCATCCCGAAATCGACCAACCCGGCACGCATCGCCGAAAACTTCGATGTTTTTGACTTCGAACTTAGTGCCGCCGAACTCGCCGCCATCGACGCGCTCGACACCGGCAACCGCAGCGGCCCGGACCCGGACGAAGCCCGCGAGGAACGCTTCGCCATGGTCATCCCCGAAGCCTAAAACAGAGAGAAGGACCCACAGCTACGGAGCCCACGAACTGACGCCCGGTGCCAGGCGAAGGTGATCGACGTGACCCAGCACAGTGGTAGATACAGCGGCTTCCGAGGCCGCCGAGAAGGGGCCGAACCGCCCCTCAACGGCCCACCGGGTTTCCTCTTCTATCAAATCGGCGTTGATCCGTGCGCCGGTCATGACGCCCTCGGACGCCGCGGTGATCACTTGGGCCATCACATTGGAGACATTGCCCGCTGCATACACGCCCTTGACAGCCGTCGCACCAGTAGCATCGGTCTCGATAAACCGCCCCACCCCCATGGGGTGCACCTGGGTACTTAGTCCGAGTGATTCCAGCAGCGCGGACCTGGCCTCCATCCGTGTACCGACAGCCACGGCCTGTATGTCGAATGAGGAACCCTGGCGGAGCGTGAGACCCGTGAGGACCCCGTTGACAGCGTCCACTGAGGCCACGGCGCCGTCGACGACTGTTACGGACCGGGCACTGAGCTTGTCCCACTCTTCCTCGGTGGGTTCCACGGTGTCATTGAGGAAAAGGGTGATATCAGGGGACCACTGCCTGAACAACAGTGCCTGATGGACGGACATTGCTCCGGTACCCAGCACGCCGATCCTTTTCCCGCGGATTTCCCAGCCATGGCAATAGGGGCAGTGCACAACGCCCTTCCCCCATTGCTCCCGCAGGCCGTCGATGGGAGGCAGCCCGTCCGTCAGGCCAGTGGTGACCAGAAGGCGCCTGCACGAAAACCGGCGGGTATCACTGAGCGTCACCTCGAATCCGTCGGTAGTGCGCCGTGCCGAAACGGCCTCGGCGTCAATGACAGTTCCTTCGTAGGAGAGCACTTCGTTGCGTCCGATCGACAGGAGTTCCCGGGGGTTCATGCCGTCCCGTGAAAGATAGCCATGCACACCCGCCGCAGGTGCATTGCGTGGTGTTCCGGAATCGATCACCAGCACCGAGCGAAGCGCGCGGCTCAGCGTCGTGGCCGCGCTCAGTCCCGCAGTGCCGCCCCCGATAATTACGACGTCATGCCGTGTGGTGTCCATACTGATTCGCCCTTCATGGTGTCCTGAAAGTCCGCAGCCAGCGTCCTTGGGTGCTTAGACAAGCTTTCATCTCGCGTGGGAAATCTGGCAAACTCTTTTGCCGTTATGGCAAACTATGGGTATGGCAAATGAGCTTGATGATGTTCTCGGGGCTGTCGGGCCCCGGCTTAGGGCACTCCGCACGGAACGGGATCTCACCCTCGGAGAGGTGTCCTCTGCATCCGGAGTGTCGGTAAGCACCCTGTCCCGCCTGGAATCCGGCCAACGCAGGCCAAACCTCGAAATTCTGCTGCCCTTGGCAAGGTTGTACGGCGTTCCTCTTGATGATCTGGTCGGCGCCCCGCCCACCGGGGATCCGAGAATTCATCTGCGGCCGATCACCCATGGCGGCATGACGGCCGTTCCTCTCACGCGCCGGCCGGGCGGTTTGCAGGCCTTCAAGATGGTGCTCGCAGGTGATGCCCGTGGGTCCGAGCCCGATCCGCGAGTTCACGAAGGCTACGAATGGCTTTACATCCTCAACGGACGGCTGCGCCTGGTGCTGGGCGACAACGACTTTGAACTCCGCGCAGGAGAAGCCGCGGAATTCGACACCCGCACGCCGCACTGGTTCGCCAGCGCCGACGGGAAACCCGTCGAATTCATCAGCTTGTTTGGACAGCAGGGCGAGCGGATGCACGTACGCGCCCGCCCAAAGCCCGCATAGCCCTCAGGCTGCGCGCACCTGCCCCGTGGTGATGGGCGAGGGCCGGAAGCCCTTGACCGCCATCCAGATGCCCAGCGACAACTCCCAAACGAAGATCGGCAAGGTTGCGAGTCCCGACCACACCGAGATCCCTTGGTTGATACCGAACATCGTTGAGAGCGTCGACGAAAGGAGCAGCGGTCCGCCGATCAGTCCAAGGAGGGGAATGATGCGCGGCACGAGCCCCGAACGGTACATCAGGTACCCGAGCAGCAGCCCGCTCACGCCCGGAACCAGGCTCGGGCCGAGAATGAACGTCCAGCCGCGGACCGCCACGAGGGCTTGGCCCACGGGAACCAAGGCAGGGTCCGCGCCGCCGTTCTGGCGCAAAGTGACAACGGCAAGAAGACTGACGACGCCGATCACAATGACCGCCGCTTCAAACATCCGGGCGGTGACGAAGCCCAGCGCAATGCCCTCGTTCTGCCGTTTGACCACAGGAAACAGCGCGACGGCGGTGCCCACCGCGGAAACCGCGTTGACGAGATCGAGGAAGCAGCCAAAGATAACGGTCGAGTCGGCACCCGGGCCCGTGATGTAGTGCGGATCGTTCAGGACGGGAGAAATCAGGAAAAGCGCCGGGATCGAGCTGACGAACGTCACGATGTACAGGATGCCTGCGACCATCGCGGTCTTCCGCAGGGGGTCCATTCGGCCACGATCAGTTGTCGGGGTTTGGGTGGTGGTTTTCATGGTGTGGTCCTTCTTGGGGATGAAGATGCGGGCGTTCGACGCCGGCCGGCTGGTTTGCGTGGTTCCGGTTTGGGTGATTGCCAGGAGCGGTAGCGCCAAGTCGCGGAGCTTTTGCAGCAGACCGTGGAGCGCGGCCTGGTCTACGGTCCGGGTGCGGATGACGGCGGTCCCGTCGTGTTCGTTGGTGACGCTCAGTCCTTCGAACCAAGCGGCCCAGCGGGAATCAAGATGGCCTTTGACGCGGATTTCATACTCGGCCGGAGTGTCTTCCCGGCCTACCGATCTCGCGTTCATCGCCCCTCCTTCTGCCTTTGTGGAGTTCAGCCGCCTCTGCGGATGACTTCTTTGATGCTTCGAAGGTAGAAGGAGATGTGGTGAGCGGGGATCACCACACCTGGTGATTGATGTGGTGATCTTTTCGCGGCAGGAGCTCCAGCTCCTCGGCCCGCTGGACGGCCGCGCGGCGGCTATTCGCGCCGAGCTTGGCGTAGATGTTCTTGGTGTGTGTCCGGAGGGTGTTCAGGGAAACGAGCAACTCGCGCGCGATCTCCGGGCCGCCCAGCTCCGAGGAAAGAAGCCGAAGCACGTGCAGCTCACGATCACTTAGGGGCTCGATCAAGCGTTGCCGTGCCGGGGTGCTGCGCGTTTCGGTCCCGAACAACTCCAAGAGCCGGCCTACGTAGTCTGGTGCCCTTCCCCGCTTCACGAGCGCATTCAACAAGTTCGCCATCGCCTCACCCTCGTCGACGAACACTGAAACGTAGCCCTCTGGTTCTGCGAGCGCTACCGCGCGTCGCAGCGCTGCCAGCGCCCCGCCGTCGTCCGCTTCTTTCCGGTAGGCAAGTGCCAAAAGCGCCAGAAGCTCGACGACGGTCCCCGTCCTGCCGCCCTCTTCCGCGGCCCGAAGGAGGCGGTCAATCAGGGCGGCGACGTGTCCAGCAGGGTCCTCCGACGGCTCCGCCCTGTCCTGGGCGAGGAGTGCCCTGGCCAGGGTGATGTGCTCGAACTCGTGCAAGTAGGAGAGCTCATCTTCGGCGGAAATGCCATGCTCGCGCGCCCAGCGGAAAGCGTCGGACGTCCTTCCGTGCGAGATCCAAATCCGCGCCCGCACGGCCGGGACCGGACGTACCGCGGGAAAGAAGTCGCCGACGTACAGGCGCTCTGCCTCGTCGAGTTGTTCAAGCGCGCCGTCCACGTCCCCTTCCGCTTGGAGGACCCGAGCCATCGCGACCCGCGAGCGATATGGGTTTTGGGGCAACGCGGCGTCCTCGCCGAGCCTCTGGTTGGCCAGGAGGTGCTCCCTTGCGGCGTCAAGTTCGCCGCGTTCAAGAAGGAGCATGCTCATTCCTATGTGCATGTCGGCCGTTCCCCGGAGCGTTTGCGCCGGGTGCCTTCCCGCGAGCTCAAGACCCCGCTGATAGATGGCCATTGCGTCGCGGAGCCTGCCTTGGGTAATCCGGATGTCGGCCAAAGCGATGGAGCAACCGAGCATGTCCGAGTGGTGCCCGGCCCTTTCAAGGTTGGAATAGGAATCGGACCACAGGCGGTGCGCTACCTCCAGTTCGCCATTCGTCCAGTGACCGATCGCCAAGAGCCCGGATGCTGCTCCGCGCCCAAGATGATCGTCCTTCCCGACAAGGCCGAGCGCGGTAGCCGCGTGCGTCGTTGCCCCGGCGGTGTCCCCGCTTGCAAGCGCCTGCGCGGCACGGTAGATCGCGATCGAACTGGTGAGGTTGCCGCCGTCGCGGCCTTCCGCCGTCGTACCTACCCAATGTTCTGCCTCCTCGAGGCGGGCGTCGACACCGGTGAGCTCGCCGCTCGCGAGGAGCGCCCCCGCGTAGGCGACGCCCAGCCCGGGCCGCGCGTGTATGAGTTCGCCGGGGAGCGCTTCGAGCCAACGGCTCAGCGTGGCTTCCTGGCGGTCCTTGCGCAGGGCAGCGATCGCGTGCTCTATCAGGTCCGCGGCCCGCTCGAAGTCCTGGGCGGCCATTGCGTGGCGGACAGCTTCCGGAATGTCGCCGTTTTGTTCGTGCCAGAGGCTCGCGCGCTCGTGCAGTTCGTGAATGCGGCCTGGCTGCTCGTCCATGAGACGCGCCCGCAGCACGTCGGCGAAGAGGTGGTGATAGCGGTACCACCAGCGTCGGTCGTCGAGCGGAACCACGAACAGGTTCCCCCGATCGAGCGCCTCGAGCATTGCTTTTCCGGTGTTTTGGCCGGTCACAGCGTCGCAAAGTTGACCGTTGAGCCGGTTCAGGATGGAGGTTCGCAGCAAGAAATTCCGGACGTCGTCGGGCTGGCGCTGGAGTACCTCTTCCGCGAGGTAATCGACGACGTACCGGTCATCACCTGCGAAACCCGCGATGAAGCCGGCAACGTCGCCCCTTCCCTGCATCGAGAGCGCCGCCAATTGGAGCGCGGCGATCCAGCCCTCCGCCCGCCCTTCGAGGGCGGCGATATCCTGCGCGGTGAGACCCAGTCCCATCACGGCGTTGAAGTAGGTGCCAGCTTCCTCCAGGGTGAAGCGGAGATCGGCGGCACGGATCTCGAGGAGCCTGCCGCGTGCCCTGAGTCGCGGGAGCGGCAAGGCTGGATCGGCACGGCTCGCGATGACCAGTCGCAGCTGCGCGGGCAGGTTCTCTACGAGAAAGGCCAGAGCCTCCTGCACGCCCTGATTGTCGATGACATGGTAATCGTCGAGCACCAACGTAAACCTGTCCTGACCACCCTGTAACTCGTTGATCAGGGTGGTCAGGAAGTCTTCAGTGCTCGATTGCGTGGACCGGAGTGCAGCGAGTGCTCTGGCGCCGATTCCGGTAGACGCCTTGTCCAGGGCAGCCACAAGGTAGGTCCAGAAGAGCACGGGATCGTTGTCCCGTTGGTCGAGTGAGAGCCAGGCGTGCGATCGGCCAGTGGCGGGCGAATCTGCCAGCCACTCGGCCAGCACCGTTGTTTTCCCGAAGCCGGCGGGAGCTGAAATGAGGATCAGCGTTTGCTCATCGGCCTGGCCCAGACGGCTGATCAGCCTGGGGCGGGCCACGAGGGCGCTCCGTGGCCCGGGAACGTGAAGTTTGGTCTCGAGCAATGGACCTGCCATCACGGACCTCCCTCGAGAGCCGGTCACTTTGCCTCGGCCCGGTGATCCCAGTGTAGTGCCGGTGAGTTTGCGCCTACCAGGTGTCGGGTGCCGCACCAAACGGCACAACGTCCGGCCTGTCGACCGTGCTGTCGACGTCAATGACCCGATGCTCCCGGCTCGCGCGTGTGATGGCATCCATAACCTCGAGGATGTGGAACGCTACCCGCCCGGAGGCGCGATGTGGGCGGTTTGTCTCGATCGCCCTGGCCATGTCTGCGAGACCATAACCTCGCCCGGCATCCTCATAGCCAGCAGAGGTTGGCGCCTCGCGCCGTTCCGGTTCTTCCCGGGTCATCAATTCGACGGGGTCTGAGAATCGGTTCGGGTCGGGGACGGCGATGGTGCCATCCGTGCCGTAGATCTCGAAGAGCGGAGTCCGGGTGGCCCAGACTTCGAAGCTGACCGTGATTGTGGTGATCACCCCGTTCGCATGTTCGAGGATCGCGCTGACATGGGTGTCGATCTCGACGGGAATCGGCGTGCCGGCCAGCGGTCCGGTCTCGACGGTTCGCGCACGGTTGGACCGAGTGGCCACTCCCGATACGCGGACAACCGGTCCGAAGAACATGACGAGGCTGGTCAGGTAGTAGGGACCCATATCGAATAGCGGGCCGCCTCCGGGTTCGTAGTAGAACAGTGGTGACGGGTGCCAGCGTTCGTGTCCGGGTGCGGACCAGTGAACCTGCGCCGCGACCGGTGTGCCGATGGCACCTTCGTTGAGCAACTGCAGGGCCGTTTGGACGCCGGTGCCGAGGACGGTATCGGGCGCGCTCCCGACTCGTAGCCCCAAAGAGTCGGCGAGCTCCAGCATGGGGAGGGCGTCTTCCGGGGACAACGCAAGGGGCTTCTCGGCAAAGACGTGCTTGCCGGCGCGGAGCGCCCGGGTGCCGACTTCGACGTGCGCTGCGGGGATAGTCAGGTTGATGATTGAGTCGATGCGGTCGTCGGCGAGGAGCTCTTCGACACTCAGGGCTTCGACGCCCTGTTCGGCGGCGACGGAGTGCGCACGTTCTTGGTTGATGTCTGCGACAGCGACGAGCTTGAGACCGGGCAGCTTCGGGAGGCTTTCGAAGTACTGTTCGCTGATCTTTCCGACGCCGATGATTCCGACGGTTAGCGGGACGCCCACAGCAGTCCCCTTTCGATGATGGTTTTGACGTTCGGGTTCTCGAGGATGTCTACGCGGTGACCGGGCGTAGAGACGAAGATGCGGCCCTCGCCCCACTGCCTGGTCCAGATGGCGGGTGAGGTGATTTCGCGGTTCCACGGATCCCAGGGCCGGACGGGTTGGGTGGTGGTCGCGAGCACGTCGTTGTAGTCGTCGTGGAGTACCCAGTACTGCTCAGTGGTCAGCTCGAAGTCGACGATGCCTTCGGTGATGGGGTGCGAGGCTGCAGCTTCGCTCATGTTGATGGTGTGAAGGCGGTAGTTGTCAGCCTGTTCACCGGTCAGTTCTTCGGGGGCTTTGCCGGGGTGCGCAGCGAACTGGCCTCCGATCAACTGCAGATAGTCGGAGTTGTTGCGATAGGAGTCGGCGATGCCGCCATGCCAGCCTGCGAGTCCCGTTCCCGCTTCGACGGCGGATCTGAGACCTTCGAATTCTTCCTTCTCGATCGAGGTCATCGTGTTCGACTGCACGATGAGGTCGACCGCGGGCATGTAGGAGCTGTCGGCATAGACGGCGGGAGATTCCTCCACGCGCACCGTGTAGCCGCGCTCCTCGAGGAACGGGATGAAGAGGTTTGTGGCCTCGACGGGTTGGTGCCCGTCCCAACCGCCGCGCACGACGAGTGCGGTTTTGGTCATGAATCGTGGATCAGGGGTACTCATGTTTTCCTTGCTGCCGCCATGCGGCATGGTTCGTTGATGCGTTCTTGCGGGCGTCTCTCAGCGGCTGGAAAGCGACCCGCCGATTCCGCCCACCGAAAAGTGCTTGTTGAGGAACGCGAACAGGATGATCGGCGGGAGCATCATCACGACGGCGACCGCCATGACGAGGCCCCAGTTGGTGGCGTTCTGCTGGAAGAAGGATTCCAAGCCGACCGGAAGGGTGTAGTTCGGGTCGGACCGGAGGAACACGACGGCGATGAGGTAGTCGTTCCAGGCCAGGAGAAACGAGAAGATCGCGGTTGAGAGGATACCCGGCAGGGAGTTCCGGAGGACGATCCGGGTGAACGAACCGAAGATCGAGGCACCGTCTATCCAGGCGGCTTCTTCGAGGGCGATGGGGATGGAGTCGTAGTAGGCGGCCATCATCCAGATGGCGACCGACATCGTGGCACCGACGTAGATGATCACGACGCCAAAGAGGCTGTCCACCAACCCGAGGTTCGCGAACAAGATGAAGAGCGGGATCGCCGAGGTGACGACAGGCAGGGATTGCACGACGAACAGGATGAGCGAATATCCCGACACGAGCCGGTTGCGGGCCCTGGACAGAACGTAACCGGCGGGAGCCGCGACCGCGACGGCGACAACGACCGTGAAGGCGGTGATGACAAGGCTGTTGCCGAGCCAGGTCAGGACGGCCGTCTGCGTGAAGATGTTCCCGAAGTTCTCGAAGGTGAGACCTTCTGCGTTGGAGCCGAGTGACGGTGTCAGCGAGAGTCCGAAGACGGCGACAATCGGGACCAGCACGACGGCGGTCATGAGCAGGATCAAGATGAAGCGGGGCCACTTGCCTCTCTGGCGGATGTCCTGTGAGGTCTGGCGGCCGGCCGGAGTCCCGCTCCTGTCCCGGGGTCCCGTCCGGACGTCTTCTTGGGGAGCACTGGTCGTTATCATTCGACGTTGACCTTTCGGATCTGGCGGTAAAGAACAACCGAGATCACCACGAGGACGAACGTCATCAGGAACGCGATGGCGACGCCCGGCCCGGTCTGGAAGTTCTGGAAGACGGTGAGGTAGGCGAGGAGGACGAGCGACGTCGTCGCATGTGCCGGACCCCCGCCGGTGAGCAGGAAGATCGTCGGGAAGTCGTTGACGCAGAAGATCGTCATCAGAATCCACGACACAAACGTCGTACGCGCAATCAGCGGGAGTGTTATCAGCCGGAACGACTGCCACCCTGTCGCCCCGTCGACCTTCGCCGCTTCGTAGACGTTCGTGTCGACTGAGGAGAGAGCCGAGGACATCATCATCATCATGAACGGGAACGAAATCCACACTTTGAAGAGGCAGACGACCACCTGCGCAAGCACCGGGTCTGCCAGGAAGAGCACGTTTCCGAAGCCTAGACGCTCAGCGATCACCGGAAGCGGGCTCTGGGGTGTTGCAACCAGCCAGTTCCACGACGTCGCGGAGACCACGGTGGGAACGATCCACGGCAGGAGAAGCAGTACCTTGAACAGCCCGCCGGCAGGGATGTGGGTGCGAAGCAGCAGGCTCAGCGCGAGTCCAACGAGCCAGGAGCCGAACACGCCAACAATCGTGAAGACGACGGTGAAGGACGTCGCCGACCAGAACGAGGGCTGGGCGAGGACGTCGCCGAAATTCTTCAATCCGACGAAGGGCCCGGTGTCGAGAAGGGTGCCGTCATGGAGTGCTTGAATCGAGGCATAGACGAGCGGGTAGACGTTGAGGAGCAGGAGGAGGATGAGCGATGGTGCTGCGAATGCTATGAGAGTCCAGGTACGCGGTGTAAACCGTTTCCTGGCCCGACCGGCGGGCGCCGGATCGGGCTTGCGTCCCGCCCCGGCCGGTCCGACCCCACGGCGTGCACGTTTGACGCTCTCGGCGATGCTCGTGGATGTCATGGATCAGTCCTTGATGAGCGACGTCAACGTGGCCTGGAATGTCGTCAGGGCGTCCTTCGGAGCCTTGCCTGAGAGAACGTTCTGGCCGAAGTCGGAGATGGCGGGCGTGCTGTCGACGTAAGAAATGTTCGAGAAAAGGGCGGTTCCGCCGGGCGCTGCCCAGGTCTTGGCGATAGGCTGCCACATCTTGACGATCTTGACTGCGTTTGGGTCCGACTGGAATTCCGGGGTCGCCGCGATTGATTTCAGAACCGGAAGCCCGATGCCGGTGTTCTGGGTCCACAGGGCCTTCATGTTCTGGTAGTAGTAGGTCATGAACGCCTCCGAACCCTTCTGGCTGGGCGTGTTCTTGTACATCATGATGTTGTTCGGGAAATACAGCGCGCCCTTTTTGCCGCTGGCGCTAGTGAGCGGATCGCTGACAAGCAACTTGGATGCTGCCGCTCCCCCGACGTTTGCCGCGAGGTTGGGGACGTCGAAGCCCATGCCGAACTTCTCGGCCTTCCATTGCGAGTTCGCGTTCGTGGCCGTGTAGCTGATGGCTGCCGGGTCCATGTAGCCCTTGCTGATGTTCTCGCGCACGAACTCGAGAGCTTCGATGTTCGCGGCGGTCACCAGGTTCGGCTTGTGCTCTTCGTCGAAGATGCCGCCACCGTTGTTGATCATCAGGCCCACGATCATCTGGAAGGCGTTACCGCCGCTGGCGTTGCCGTTGGCCGCGAACCCGTACACGTCGATCTTCTTGAGAGCGGCTGCGGCGTCAAGGTAGGACTGCCAGTCGGTGGGAGGAGTCGCGCCCGCCTTTTCGAGTAGCTCCTTGTTGTACCAATTCACCCGCATGTCAAGGTTGTACGGAACGGCGACGTATCCGGCGTCGGTCTTCATCGTGTCGAGGACTCCAGGGAGGAAGTCATCGTAGATGCCATTGGATTTCCAGCTCTCGATGAGGCCGTCCGCGGGAGCGATGAAGCCTTGTTTAGCGAACTGGAAAGCCTGGGTTCCGCCGCCCGAGGAGATGGCCGGCCCGGTCTTCGATGCGAGGGCAGACGAGAAGGTCTGGTTGAAGTTTGCCCACTGGATCGCCTGATATGTCGCCGCAGGAAGCCCCGACTCCGGTTTGTAGCCAAGGGTGATCTTGCTGTCGAGCGTGTTGAACGCCGGAGTTCCCCAGGGCATGTTCCAGAACTTCAAGCTGGCGCTTGCCCCACCGCCACCGCCCCCGGTCGAGCAAGCCGCAAGAGCGGCGACGGCCGCGCCGCCTCCGACAAGGCCCAAGAAGCCCCGCCTTGATGTAGTAAGACGTGAAGTCTCCATCGACTTTCCTCCTTGACCCGCCACCGGGTCATCGCAATTTGAAAAGTTGCGCAATTTTCGATTATCGTTTTGCGCAGAGTGAGTATACATATCGCCATTCGGAGATCAAAGGATAATTTTTTTGCGCAAAAACAACAGTCCAGCGGCGGATGGCAAGAACCCGACCTTGGCCGACGTGGCAGCCGCGGCCGGCGTCAGCACACCGACAGTGTCAAAGGTTCTCCGCGGAGCAACAGACGTGTCTTTTGTGACGCGCGAGCGCGTGGTCCGGATCGCACAGGAGATGGGCTACGCGAAGACCAAGCGATCACAAGCTGTGGGCCGGCTGCCCGCGAACGCGCCTCGCCTTGTCGACCTTGTGGTGAGCAACATCGGTGGTTCCTGGCCAAATAGCATCCTCACCGGCGTCGAAGAAGCCGCGGCGGTCGCGGACTGCGACGTGGTCCTCACGATCGCCCGCCCGGACCGCGACTGGGTGGGCCGCCTCCTGCGCCGCCCCTCAACCGGAGCCATCGTCGTCCTGGTCGATCCGACGTCGACGCAGCTGAGCGCACTCGACGCGGCTGGCATACCGGTCGTCCTCATCGACCCGATGAGCCCTGCCCCTCGCAGTGCCGCGAGCGTGGGCGTGGCGAACTGGGAAGGTGGACGGATTGCGGCGGAGCACCTTCTAAGCCTGGGGCACAAGCATTTCGGCCTCATCGGAGGGGTGAAGAATCACCTCTACAGTCGGGCGCGCCTCGACGGTTTTCGTTCTGCCCTGTCGGCCATGGACCTGCACGTCGAGCCTCGGTTAATCGGTGCTGCTGATTGGAACCGCGACGAGGCACGCGATTTCGCCGTCGACATCCTGGGCCGGGAGGACAGGCCGACCGCCATCTTCGCGGCATCGGACATGATGGCCCTCGGCGTCTACGACGCGGTGCGCTACCTCGGCCTCGACATCCCCGGGGACGTCAGCGTGGTCGGATTCGATGACGTGCCCGAAGCGACTTGGGCGACACCGCAACTGACGACGGTCAGGCAGCCCATTCAGGAAATGGGAGCCACCGCCTTTCGCATGCTCCTGCGCTTGACGAATCAGCGAGAAGGCATCGACCCAAACACGGACGGGCCAAGGATTGAGCTCGCGACCCGGCTCATCACACGGGGTTCGACCAGTTCGCCCGCGTAACTTCATCCGATTGTCGTCCTGAAGGACGCTGAGCTGCGGCTCGATTCCGCCGCGCGGTGGACGTACGGCGGACTCGACCCCAGCCAGCCTCTAGTTGATCGGTGCGGGTGGTTGTTCGCCGCTGAGCACGGCGAGGGCGTTGTCGGCGGCGAGCATCGCCATTGCGGTGCGCGTCTCCACGGTCGCGGAGCCGAGGTGTGGCACGAGCACCGCGTTCTCCAGGTCCAGCAATTCGGGATGGACCTGGGGCTCACGCTCGAAGACGTCCAGCCCGGCACCGGCGATGACGCCCTCGCGGAGCGCGGACGCGAGTGCCGTTTCGTCGACGATCGGTCCGCGCGCGGTGTTGACGAGGAACGCCGAGCTCTTCATCGCCGCGAGTTGTTCGGCGCCGATCAGATGATGCGTGGCGGGCCCGTACGGGCAGTGCAGCGAGACGACGTCGGACACCGTCAGCAACTCGTCGAGGTCGACCCGCCGTGCGCCAAGCTCGGCGGCGATCACCGGATCGAGCTCACTGCGCGACCGGTAGACGATGTCCATGCCGAAGGCCTTGGCCCGGCGCGCGGTCGCCTGCCCGATGCCGCCCATGCCGACGACGCCGAGGGTCTTGCCCTGCAGGCTGGACCCGAGCAGGAAGAACATCCCCCACTTCCAGGCCTGGCCGGAGCGGATAAGCCTCTCCCCCTCACCCAGCCGGCGGGTCGCCATGAGGACGAGGCCCATGGCGATGTCGGCGGTTGCCTCCGTGAGCACCCCTGGCGTGTTGGTGGCCACGATGCCCCGTTCCGTACAGGCGGGGACGTCGATGTTGTCATACCCCACGGCCACGTTCGCGACGACCTTGAGCTGCGGGCCGGCGGCGTCGAGCAGCTCGGCGTCGATGCGTTCGGTGAGCAGGCTCACCACGGCGTCTGCCCCGGCCACCCGGTGCAGGAGCTCCTTACGGCCGATCGACTCCGAACCCGTCCATGCATCGACCTCGTGCTCGGCGCGAAGCTTCTCGATTGCGGTTTCGGGTATGCGTCCCGTGACGACTACCCGGCTCATGCCGTCCCGATCCACTCGCGCAGGAGGCCCAGGCCTTCGCTGATATCCGGCACCTCGATGCCCGAGTAGGCGAGTCGGATGTACTGCCGCTGCTCACCGGGCAGGCGGCGGCCGAAGTGCTCACGCGTGCAGAAGGAGACGCCGGTCTTGTACAGGGCATCGGTGGCAAAGTCTCCGACGGCCGTGTATCCCATGCGCTCCATCGCCTCGGTGACATCGGGGAACAGGTAGAACGTCGATTGCGGCACGGCGACGCGCACGCCCGGGATGGAGTTCACGAGCTCGCAGGCAGTGTCCCGACGCTTCTGCAGGACGTCAAGCATCTGCTGCACGGATTCCTGGGGGCCGCGGAGCGCTTCGACGCCGGCCCACTGCACGTAGTGCGTCGTGCACGACTCGTCGTTGGTGTTGAGCGTGCTGAGCACCCTGGCGATCTCGAGCGGTGCGACGGCGCAGCCGAGGCGTGAGCCGGTCATCGCGAACTTTTTGCTGAATGTGTACAGGATGACGGTGCGCTCGGCCATGCCCGGAAGAGATGCGATCGAGCTGGAAACGCCCTCGTAGCGGGTCTCGAAGTAGGCCTCGTCGGAGAGCACCCACAGGTCGTGCTCCTGGGCGAGCTGCGCGATGGCCTCCCGCTCGCCCGCCGTCGACTCCGCCGAGATGGGGTTCTGCAGGTCGTTGTAGATGATGGCGACCGTGTTCGGAGTGATTGACGCGCGGATCTGGTCGAGGTCGATCGCGAAGCCCGTGCTCGTGGGCACGTAACGGTAGGGCACGGCCGTGCCGCCAAGGTACTCGATCTGCGATTCGTAGATCGGGAAGCCGGGGTTCGGGTAGAGCACTTCCTGGCCGGGGTTCATGACCGCCTGCAGGAACTTCGTGATGACGGGCTTGCCGCCCGTCATCACAACGACGTTGTCCGGGGAAAAGTCGATGCCACGGCGCGAGCCAATGTCCCCGGCCAGCGCTTCGCGCAGCTGCGGGATGCCGGGGCCGGGGCAGTAGCCCGTGTAGCCGTCCACGATGGCCCGGTTCATTGCTTCCACGATGTTCCCGGCCGTGGGGATGTTGATGTCACCAAGATGGAAGGGGAACACACGGTTCCCCTCCGCCTTCCAGGCGGCCGCGGCCTGGGCGACGCTGAAGGCGGTCTCGGTGCCCAGGCGTTCGAGCCGGTGCGCGAGTTGCTGCATGTTGTTCACTCCTCGTTGAGTTGGCGATCAATTCTCCGGCGAATTCAGATCAAGTTCAGGACTAATATATCAAACCATGAATTAAGATATACGAACAGTCCCAAGGGGACCAATGGTTCTTGTTTACGAGGTAAATCGTCTCTGGCGTACGGTCCACGACGGGCGTAGCGTCGGTTACATCCACACGGGAGCAGCAAAGGTCCACCCGCGCCCCGGGCTGGTCAGGAGTGCATTCGTAAGAAGGAGCCGGCAGTGGCTGGATGGAATGCCGACACGGCGGCTGGACCCCTTGGGTCAGGCACAGTGACTTTGGTTGAAGGATCGTCCTTCTGCATTTCATCGGCCAATGGAGACATCCATCCCGAACTCCCACACGGGGTCTTTCACCTGGATACCCGCATCCTTTCCCGCTGGAACCTAACCATCAACGGCCAGCCCCTCGAACCCTTGGCTGCCGAGACGAAGGAACCGTACCGGGCCCTCTTCGCTGGCCGCCTGCAACTCTCGGATGGGTATGCGGACAGTCCATTGATCGTGGAACGGCTGCGTGAGGTGGGGGCAGGGATCCGGGAACGGATCACCATCCGCAACTACTCGACGAAGCCCGTTGAATGCCAGATTGTGCTGGCCGTCGAAGCGGACTTCGCCGACTTGTTCGAAGTGAAAGAGGCACGAATCCAGCGTCGATGGGCGGAAACACGCGGTCACGACGGCGACGCCCTGGAAATCCAGGCCAAATGGCACGACGTCCGGAAGGGCGTCGTCGTCAAGGCGGATGGGGCCAAAGCCACACCTGAAGGGCTGATATTTGAGATAGCCGTCCCGCCCTATGGGCAGTGGAGTACTCGATTGAATGTTGTGCCCACGGACAACGGCGCACGCCCCGAGGCCCCATTTGTCCACCCGGCGCCTGGCGAAATGTCTCCGAGTGACCGGCGCCGTCAAGAGTGGGTGGCGAAGATTCCGGCACTGCAGATGGGCAACCGTTCCATCCAGCGGACTCTGCGGCGAAGCTACGACGACTTGGGAGCGCTGAGAATCGAGGACCCTGGCCATCCTGAACGGGTGGTCGTCGCCGCCGGAGCGCCCTGGTTCATGACCCTGTTCGGTCGCGATTCGCTCTGGGCTTCGGAAATGTCGCTTCCAGTGGATCCTTCCCTCGCATTGGGCACTCTGAAGACCCTGGCTGACCGCCAGGGCACCGTCGTGGACGCGATGAGCGAAGAGGAGCCCGGCAAGATCCTCCACGAGGTGAGGCTCGATGTTTCCACCGGACTGGCGCTGGGCGGCAAATCCGCCTACTACGGAAGCGTCGACGCAACCCCACTGTTCGTGGTGGTCCTGGGGTCCGTCAGCCGCTGGGGTTTTGACAGAGAGACCATCGACGCCCTTCTGCCCAACGCTGACCGCGCCTTGGAGTGGATCCGCGAATACGGGGACCGGGATGGGGACGGTTTTGTCGAGTATAAGCGCCTCAACGATCATGGGTTGGTCAATCAGGGATGGAAGGACTCCTGGGACGGCATCAACTTCGCCGATGGAACCCTGGCGGAACCGCCGATCGCCCTTTGCGAGGTCCAAGCTTACGTCCACGGCGCATACGTGGCGCGCTCCTGGATGGCGTACGACGCCGGCGACCTCGCCTTGGCAGCCGAACTTCGGGACCGGGCCGCGACGCTGAAGCGGCGGTTCAACGAACAGTTCTGGCTGCCGGACAAGGGGTACTACGCCGTCGCGCTGGACCGCGATAAGCGGCCGGTGGATGCCTGCGCTTCCAATATGGGCCACTGCCTCTGGTTCGGCCTTGTGGATGAGGACAAGGCGCCACAAATGGTGGAGCATCTGATGTCCCCGGAGATGTTCAGCGGATGGGGAATACGGACCCTCGCCAGCGACATGCGGGCGTATAACCCTGCCAGCTATCACAACGGATCGGTCTGGCCCCACGACAACGCGCTTATTGTGGCAGGGCTGCTCCGGTATGGGTTTGTGGAAGAGGCACAGCGGATAGCCACTGCACTGCTGGAGGCGGCCGAATACTCCGGCGGGCGGCTGCCCGAACTGTTCTGCGGCTTCGGCCGCGACCAGTTCGCCGAACCGGTACCCTATCCCACGGCTTGTTCCCCACAAGCCTGGGCCGCCACCACACCGATCCTGCTGGTGACCAGCCTGATGCGCTACGACGCACATATTTCCCAAGGGGGGCTTTGGCTGGACCCTGTGCTGCCGGATTCCTACGGCGAACTTCACATCACGAACGCCCCTATGGGCTCCGGCCGGATCACCATCGACATATCCGGTTCAGCAGCCTCCGTTCAGGGCGTACCGGAAGGCCTGGTACTGCACCGCGGGCAACGGCCGTGGATCAGCGATCTCGTGGAGCAAGCCAAACTGCATCCGGACAAATAGCGTTCCCACCACGATCACTCCAGCTTGGACATCGGAGGAGGGCGGTCTTCCTACGCAGCAAACAGCGCTGAACGGACCGCCTTTTCGAAGCCGTCTACGTGAAGTCGCGCCAGTTCCGCAGCCCTGGCCTCGTCGCCGTCGATCACGGCGCCAAGAAGGTCGAGGTGTTCATGCACGTGGCGGGAAAGATCCGGCAGGCGATCGAGCACCATGCACCAGATCCGTGTCGCCAGGTTGTCGTAGCGGATCAGCACATCTTCGAGGTGGGGATTTGCCGCTGCCGCATAGATCCCCTGATGCACACGGGCATCAAGGCGCAGTGTCTCCACCACGGAGGCGCCGTCGACCTCGAATGACTCGACTGCACGCATCACGGAGCGCAAGTTCTCCCTGGCTGCCGGTGTTGCAACCCGAGCCGCCCGCGCGGCCGCCAGCGGTTCGAGCTGGGCGCGAATCTCCGAAATGAACGCCAGATCGGTCACCTCTACGCGCGTGGCGAAAGTTCCCCTGCGTGGATAGCTAATGACCAGACGGTCCAACTCGAGGCGCTTCAACGCTTCCCTCACAGGAGTGCGCCCGATGCCAAGGTCCCTCGCCAGCACGTCGTCGTTCACCAAGTCACCCGGCTTGATGTCCAGCGTCAGGAGCCTGTCGCGTATCCGCTCGTAGGCCACTTCCGCCAGGGATCTCGGACCGGCGGCATCCACCGCTGCCAGCGCTTCAAATACCACGGTACCGACCTTTCGCGTCCAGCCAAGCGGACTATTGACCTCACTCGAACTCCAGTATACGCTATATCCCAATCTGATATATCAGTTATCGAATCGAAAATATATCTTAAGGAGGAGACATGACGCTCGTGGAGACCACTCCAATAAAAAGCACACTTCCGCAGGCGAGTGCCTCTGAAGACGACGGTTCGCGGAGGTTCGTGCTCACATTGTCGTGCATTGAACGCGCCGGCATCGTCCAGGCGGTCACGACGTTCCTGTTCGAACGGGGATTCAACATCGAAGAGCACCAGCAGTTCGACGACGGACTCCGCCAGACGCTGCACCTGCGCACGGCGTTTTCCGGATCCCCGGAGTACTCACCGGACGCGCTCAAGGAAGAGTTCCGGGCGATCGCCGACCGTTTTGACATGAAGTTCGGATTCCATGACGAGACTAAGCAGCGCGTCCTGGTCATGGTGTCAAAGTTCGGGCACTGCCTGAACGACCTGATTTTCCGCTGGCGTGGGGGCAGCCTGGGCGGGGACCTGGTGCTGGTAGTTTCCAATCACGAAACCCACCGGGCCATGGCCGAGGCTGCCGGGCTTCCATTCGTGCACATTCCGGTGACGCCGGACACCAAGGCGGATGCGGAGCGGCGCCTTCTCGAACTGGTTGACGAATACAACATCGATTTGGTGGTTCTCGCCCGCTATATGCAGGTTCTGTCCGACGAGCTGAGCCGCGCCCTGGAGGGCAGGGCGATCAACATCCACCACTCGTTCCTGCCAGGCTTCAAGGGTGCGCGTCCTTACCACCAGGCGTACGACCGCGGCGTCAAGCTGGTGGGTGCCACGGCACACTATGTCACCGCGGATCTTGATGAGGGACCAATCATCGAACAGGAAGTCATTCGCGTAGACCACAGCTATGGGCCGACTGCCCTTTCCACGGTCGGGCAGGACGCCGAAGCACTCGCGCTCTCCCGGGCCGTGCGGTGGCATTGCGAACACCGCGTGCTGTTGAACCAAACCAGCACCGTCGTCTTCCGCTAGCCGACGCCCGACAACAAGCAGCAGCAGTAGCCCAACCACGAGAAATAGCAGGAGAAACCACATGGCATCGACGCCACGCATAGTCATCATCGGAGCTGGGATCGTCGGCACCAACCTGGCAGATGAACTGGTCGCCCGCGGCTGGAACAGCATCACTGTCCTGGACCAGGGACCGTTGAACATGCCCGGGGGCTCCACGTCCCACGCCCCGGGGCTCGTCTTCCAGACCAACGCCTCCAAGACCATGGCAACTTTCGCCAAGTACACGGTCGAAAAGCTCCTGTCGCTGACCGAGGACGGCGTCAGTTGCTTCAACCAGGTAGGCGGCCTGGAAGTCGCCACCACGGAGACCCGGCTCGCCGACCTCAAACGCAAGCTCGGCTACGCCGCATCCTGGGGAATCGAAGGCAAGATCCTTTCCCGCGACGAGTGCAAGGAGCTCTACCCGCTCATCAACGAGGAAGACATCCTTGGAGGCCTCCATGTACCTAGCGACGGGCTGGCCCGCGCCGCCCGCGGAGTCCAATTGCTGATCAAGCGCACTGAGGCAGCCGGGGTGGAGTACCGTGGCTCCACGACCGTGACCGGGATCGAGCAATCCGGGCGCCGGGTCACCGGAGTCCGTACCTCCGACGGTGTCATCCCTGCGGACATCGTTGTCTCCTGCGCAGGATTCTGGGGCGCCAAGATTGGCGAAATGATCGGCATGTCCGTTCCCCTCCTGCCCTTGGCCCACCAATACGTCACGACAACTCCCGTACCGGCACAGCAGGGCCGGAACGAACTACCCAACGGCGCTTCCTTGCCCATCCTGCGCCACCAGGACCAGGACCTCTACTACCGCGAGCACGGCGACCGCTATGGCATTGGCTCCTACGCCCACCGCCCCATGCCGGTGGACGTCGAGGAACTCGGCAGCTACGCGCCGGACAGCATCAGCGAACACAACATGCCTTCCCGCCTTGACTTCACCCTCGAGGACTTCCTCCCGGCCTGGGAGGCGACCAAGCAGTTGCTTCCGGCGCTGGCGGAAAGCGACATCGAAGATGGCTTCAATGGCATCTTCTCCTTCACCCCCGACGGCGGCCCGCTGGTGGGCGAATCAAAGGAGCTCGATGGTTTCTTCGTCGCCGAAGCTGTGTGGGTCACCCATTCGGCCGGCGTTGCCCGCGCTGTTGCCGAACTGCTGACCACGGGCAAGTCACAGATCGACCTGGGCGAATGCGACATCCACCGCTTCGAAGACGTCCAGCTCACCCCCGAATACGTCAGTGAAACGTCCCAGCAGAACTTCGTGGAAATCTACGACGTCCTGCACCCGCTCCAGCCCAAGCTCTCCCCCCGCAACCTCCGCGTCAGCCCGTTCCACGCCCGCCACAAGCAACTGGGAGGATTCTTCCTCGAATCCGGCGGCTGGGAACGCCCCTACTGGTTCGAGGCCAACGCCGAACTGCTGAAGGAAATGCCGGCCGGATGGCAGCCCCCGGCCCGCGACGCCTGGTCCGGAATGTTCAGCTCGCCCATCGCCGCCGCCGAAGCATGGAAGACCCGCACCGCGGTGGCCATGTACGACATGACACCGCTCAAGCGCCTCGAGGTCTCCGGCCCCGGAGCACTCAAGCTGCTCCAAGAGCTCACCACCGCGGACCTGGACAAAAAGCCAGGTGCAGTGACCTACACCCTCCTGCTGGACCACGCAGGCGGTATCCGAAGCGACATCACGGTGGCCCGCCTGAGCGAAGACAGGTTCCAGCTCGGGGCCAACGGAAACATCGACACCGCCTACTTTGACCGGGCCGCGCGCCACCAGACCGAAAGCGGCTCCGCCAGCGACTGGGTCCAGGTACGTGACACGACGGGCGGCACTTGCTGCATCGGTCTCTGGGGCCCCCTCGCCCGGGACCTCATCAGCACCGTCAGCAGCGACGATTTCTCCAACGACGGTCTCCGTTACTTCCGGGCCAAGAATGTCGTCATCGGCGGAGTCAACGTCACCGCCATGCGCCTTTCATACGTCGGCGAGCTCGGCTGGGAGCTTTACACCAGCGCGGACAACGGCCAGCGCCTCTGGGACGCACTGTGGAAGGCAGGGCAGCCCTTCGGTGTCATCGCGGCGGGCCGGGCCGCCTTCAGCTCGCTCCGGCTTGAAAAGGGCTACCGCTCATGGGGCACCGACATGACCACTGAGCACGACCCCCTCGAAGCAGGCCTCGGATTCGCCGTGAAGATGGCCAAGGACAACTTCGTCGGCAAAGCCGCTCTGGAAGGGCGAACCGAGGAAAACTCCGCCCGCCGCTTGCGCTGCCTGACCGTCGACGACGGACGCAGCGTCGTCTTGGGCAAGGAACCGGTCTTCTATAAGGACCAGGCGGTCGGTTACATCACCAGCGCCGCCTATGGTTACACCGTTGCCAAGCCGATCGCCTACGCGTACCTCCCTTCCGGCGTCTCCTTGGGTGACTCCGTCGAGATCGAGTACTTCGGACGGCGCATCCAGGCAACGGTCACGGCCGATCCGCTGTACGACCCCACGATGACCAGGCTCCGAGGCTAAGACCGGCCCGGCATCCAAAGGCACGCGGCCCGGACTCATCCTCGCAACCAGAGTCCGGGCCGCCGTCTTTCCGACTCTTCTGCCGCCCCTGCCTAGGAAGACACACAACAGGAAGACCCATGATCAGTTCAGAAACAATCAACAATTACCTCACCAGGCTTGCTTCACGTGAGCCGACCCCCGGCGGAGGCGCGGCCGCTGCGCTTCACGCTGCCCAAGGTGCCGCCCTCGTTGCAATGGTCGCCAGGTACACCACGGGCGCCAAATACGAGCAACACGCCGCATTGGTCTCAAGGATCATCGCGGCCGCGGACGAACTTGTAGACGAAGCCCTGCGACTTGCGGAAGCCGACGAACTAGCCTTCCAAGGGGTCATCGATTCCTACAAGCTGCCCTCAGGGACGGAGGCCTCCAACGAAGCGCGGTCGGCCGCCATCCAAGCTGCCCTCATTCACGCAGCGCAGACCCCGGCACAACTGGTCAAGGTCTCAGGAGCCGTCGTCGAACTGGCCACGGAACTGTTCGACGTCGCAAATGCCAACGTGATCAGCGACGTCGCAGCCGCCGCGGATGCCGCCCGCGCAGCTGCCAGCACGGCACGGGTGAACATTGACATCAATATTGTGGCCATCAAGGACGGCGTTACCCGGACCGGGCTTGCCCAGCAGACCGACGGGATCGAAGAGAAGGTCGTCCTGGCGGCAGACGCGCTCGTGAAGCGCGTACGCGAAAGGATCCTCGGTTGAGCGCCACCCTGCTTTCCGGCAAGCCGCTGGCAGCAGTCATCCAGCAGAGAGCCCGGGATGAGGCAATGAAGCTCGAAAACGAAGGAGCGCGCCCGGTCCTCGCAGTGGTGGTGGCAACCGACGACGAGTCCACGCATTGGTACGTCCGCTCCATTGAACGTGCAGCCGACCGCGCGGGCATCGGCTGCCGGATTGTCGACCTTGGCCCTGGCGCCACAGACCACGTCCTGGCCAGCGTCCTGAAAGACCTCAGCGCGGATCCGTCCGTCAACGGAATCATCCTTCAGACGCCCCTGCCCGCCGGGGTCGGGACGGATGCCCTGGTCAGCCACATCGCACCAGAGAAAGACATCGACGGCGCGAACCCGCTCAGCCTCGGCCGGCTGGCCGTGGGGCAACCCGCCTTCGCACCTGCTACCGCCCGGGCCGTCGTCGAGATCCTCGACCACTACGACATCCCGGTGGCGGGCCGGAACGTCGTCGTCATCGGCCGTTCCGCCGTCGTCGGCAAACCGCTTTCGCTGCTCCTCCTGGAACGCGACGCCGCCATCACCGTCTGCCATTCCAAGTCGGGTCCGCTCGAGAGATACACGGAGACTGCCGACGTCGTTGTCGTCGCAGCCGGGCGGAGCGGACTGCTCACGGGCGCCCATGTTTCCTCCCGGTCGATAGTGATCGACGTCGGCACGAACGTCCTTGCCGACGGATCCCTCGTCGGGGACGTGGACGAAGCCAGCGTGCTGGGCGTCGCGGCAGCACTGACGCCCGTTCCCGGCGGCGTCGGAACGGTGACGACCGCACTGTTGCTTCTGCACACCGCCGAGGCCGCCCGTGAACAGTCGCGCTCTTTGATCCCTGGACCTGTCCGCTGACACAAAGGGCAAAACCATGCCCGGCCGCCGAAGGGAACGGCGCCGGGCATCCGGGACGCTCAGTCTTGCTAGAGGACCGCCCGGATCAGGTTCTCGAAGTCGGTAACGTGCTTGGCGGTCAGGTCTGCAGCCGCTTCTGCCTCGCCATCCGCAATGTATTCAAGCAGCTCCACGTGCTGGGCAATGTGTTCGGAAACCGGCGGGAGCTTCTCCAGTACGAGACTCCAGATACGGGTCGCCAGGTTGTCACAGCGAATCAGGACATCCTCCAGATGCCGGCTGCCAGTCGCCCGGTAAATGCTGCGGTGCACTCGCATGTCCAAGCGCATGAGGTCCCGCTGTGCCAGGTGGCCGGCCAAGAGCTGCCGAACCTCCCGGGCAAGCTCCCTTAACTCCTGCCGCGTCCGGTCCGATGCCATTCGAGCGGCACGTGCAGATGCCGCAGGCTCCAAGAGCTGACGAATCTCGGAGATTTCGGCAAGGTCCGTAATATCCACGCCCGCGGCAAAGGTTCCCCTGCGTGGATAGGCCACCACCAGGTGGTCGCTTTCCAGCCTCTTCATGGCTTCCCGGATAGGCGTTCTTCCCACACCAAGCCGACGCGAGATCAGGTCATCATTCAAGGGCTCCCCGGGCTTGATATCAAGGACGATCAGCTCATCACACAGCACCCGGTACGCATACTCGGCATAGGACTCGTCATCCTGCCTCGCAGGCAGTTCCGACTCCCCCATGACCGATAACTTGCCGCTGCTCTCCACGTCTGATCCTTCCTGTTCGGTGACGGCGCCCTTGACTCACCGGCCCCGTGAACATAGTATCCCTACAACTGATATATCAATATGCGCGGGATAAGAATGTCACGGACTTCCTCCTCCTCACCGCCAGACCTCTCTATCCGGCCAAGATCTGAAGGAAAAGCCCATGGCCTCAAAAGCCCCCCGTGAAAATATCGACGAGTCAAAGCTGACTGTCACCAAACCGAAGTCGAAGGCCGTGGGCCTCCCGGCCGTCACCAATGCGCTGAAGATCTCCCTCGAGCAGATGGGCCCACTGCGCAGCGTCCAAACACTGCTGGCGGTCAACCAAGTAGACGGGTTCGACTGCATGGGCTGCGCCTGGCCGGAGCACGACAAACGGCATACGGCCGAGTTCTGTGAGAACGGCGCGAAGGCCGTCGCGGAAGAAGCCACACGCCGCCGGGTCACACCGGAGTTCTTCGCCTCGCATTCCATAGCTGAACTGAAGACACGGGACGACTACTGGCTGGGACAGCAGGGGCGTCTGACGCATCCGATGCTCCTGGACGAGGGCGCGACGCACTACAGGCCCGTCGAGTGGGATGATGCCCTGGAGCTGATCGCACAGGAGATCAGGGACATGGACAGCCCGGACCAGGCGGTGTTTTACACCTCCGGCCGCACGTCAAACGAGGCGGCTTTCGCCTACCAGCTCCTCGTGCGCGGTGTCGGGACCAACAACCTTCCGGACTGTTCCAACATGTGCCACGAATCCTCCGGTTCGGCCCTCGTCGAGACCATCGGCATCGGCAAGGGCTCCGTGAGCCTCAAAGACGTGGAAACAGCGTCGCTGATCTTCGTTGCCGGCCAAAATCCAGGCACGAACCACCCGCGCATGCTCAGCTCGCTGGAGAAGGCCAAGAAAAACGGTGCGGTTATCGTGTCCGTGAACCCACTTCCCGAAGCCGGACTGCTCAAATTCGAAAACCCGCAGAACGTGGTTGGCATGATGGTTGGCACCGAGCTGACCGACGACTTCCTGCAGATCAGGGCCGGAGGCGATCAGGCGCTCTTCCAGGGACTGGGCAAATACCTGCTGGAGGCCGAAGGTGCCGGAAGGACCAGCCCGGGCCTGCGCACGGTGTTCGACCATGACTTCATCAGCAAACACACCGTCGGCCTCGATGCCTATGTGAAGCAACTGGAAGACGTGGCATGGGAGGACATCCTCGAAGCGACCGGGCTGACGTTGGAACAGATCAAGGCCACCGGTGAGCGTCTCCTGGCTTCGAAAGCAACCATTGTCTGCTGGGCCATGGGCCTCACACAGCACAAGCATTCCGTGCCCACGCTCCGCGACGTCGTCAATGTCCTCCTTCTTCAGGGCAACATCGGCAAGCCCGGGGCCGGAGTCTGCCCCGTCCGCGGGCATTCCAATGTCCAGGGCGACCGCACCATGGGCATTTTCGAGCAAATGCCGGAGAAGTTCCACGACAGGCTGGACCAGGAGTTCCAATTCCTCTCCCCCCGGGCCCACGGCTACGATACCGTCGCAGCCATCAGGGCGATGCGGGACGGCAAGGTCCGGGTTTTCATCGGGATGGGCGGCAACTTTGTGCGGGCGGCCCCCGACTCTGAGACCACGGAGCAATCGCTGGCCAACACTCGCCTTACGGTCCAGATCTCCACAAAATTGAACCATTCCCACCTGGCAACGGGGCGGCGCGCCCTGATCTTTCCCACGCTCGGACGCACCGAGAGGGACACGCAGCGGACAGGTGATCAAAGGGTAACGGTGGAGGATTCCATGAGTGCCGTTCACGCGTCCCGTGGACGCCTCAAGCCCGCAAGTGAGCACTTGATGTCCGAAGTGGCGATCGTCTGCAACCTGGCCCACCGGCTCTTCACGGACAGCGACGGCCACCCCCTGCCGAACACGCCGAAGGCCGCCTGGCTCGCGCTCAGGGACGACTATTCACTGATCAGGAAACACATCGAAGCGGTACTCGACGGCTTCGAAAATTTTGAGGAGAAGATCCAGAACCCGGGAGGCTTCGTTCTCCCCCACCGGCCCCGGGATGCCCGGGAATTCGACACCGCTTCCGGCAAGGCCCACTTTACGGCGAACCACTTGGAGTACCTCCGCGTCCCGGAGGGCCGCCTCATCCTCCAGACGCTGCGCTCCCACGACCAGTACAACACCACCATCTACGGCAAGGACGACCGTTACCGCGGCATTCACGGCGGCCGCCGGGTGGTCCTCGTGAACGAATCCGATGTGGCCGAACTGGGTTTCGAGAACGGCGACATGGTTCACCTGGTATCCGAATTCCGGGGCACCGAGCGACGGGCCGAGAATTTCCGCATCGTCTCCTATTCGACGCCAAAGGGCTGCGCCGCAGCCTACTACCCGGAGACCAACGTCCTCGTGCCGCTGGACTCGGTAGCCGACGTCAGCGGAACCCCGACGTCAAAGTCAGTCATTGTCCGCCTCGAGCCGGCAAGCGCAGGCGGCTATGAGTGACAGCCGGACCGCGGTTGCTGTGTCCTCCCCGGGGTTGACCGTCCGCGGGTGGAACGGGCCGTCCGGGAATTCCTCCTGGCCGTTGGCGAAGACCCGGAAAGGCCCGGCCTGGTTGAGACCCCCGCGCGCGTCGCCCGCGCAGCGGCGGAAATGTACGGCGGCCTCCACGAAGACCCCCTCGCCGTGCTGGACAAGACGTTTGACCTTGGCCATGAAGAACTCGTCAAGGACATACCCTCTTACTCGACCTGCGAGCATCACCTGGTCCCGTTCCACGGCGTAGCCCACGTCGGATAGATCCCCTCCCCGGATGGATTCGTCACGGGGCTGAGCAAGCTCGCCCGACTGGTGGACACCTTCGCTCGAAGGCCCCAAGTTCAGGAGCGGCTCACGACGCAGGTGGTTGATGCCCTGGTCACTTCGCTTCGACCCCTCGGTGCGATCGTCGTCGTCGAGTGTGAACACCTGTGCATGTCCATGCGGGGCGTCAGAAAACCAGGGTCAAAGACCATCACCTCCGCGGTGCGGGGCGAGCTCCGGCTGCCGGCCGCCCGCGCAGAAGCACTGAGCCTCATACTCGGCCGCTGAAAAACCTCTGGACATGACCCGTTCGGCTCACGTAACATATTTCTGATATATCTTTAATCTAAGATCGACATATCAGCGTGGTTGCCTCTCTCATCCCCTGAACCGGTCTTGGGGAATCGCGTTTCCCGTAAGCGGTGCTTCGGTTGCCTGAATGCCTGGGGAGGTAAGCGCCGGAGCACCGCTTACGGGCAACGGGCAACCGTTGGCAACTGTTTCAGCGAACGCCGACCACTGAATCAAAACACCATGAAATGGCCCTTAGGAGTGTCCATGTCAGGAAACAGAGCAGTCGCATACAAGGAACCTGGCGTAGTCGAGATCATTGACACCGACTACCCGACGTTCGAGCTCAAGGACGGCCCCGGCGTCAACCCCGCCAATGTCGGCCGGAAGGTGCCCCACGGAGCGGTCCTGCGCACCGTGACCACAAACATCTGCGGCTCCGACCAGCACATGGTGCGCGGCCGCACCACCGCACCGCGGGACCTGGTCCTCGGTCATGAGATCACCGGCGAAGTGGTGGAAGTTGGCCCGGATGTGGAATTCATCAAGGTCGGCGACATCGTATCGGTGCCTTTCAACATCTCCTGTGGCCGCTGCCGGAACTGCAAGGAACGCAAGACCGGCATCTGCCTGAACGTCAACCCGGACCGGCCAGGCAGCGCCTACGGCTACGTCGACATGGGCGGATGGGTCGGAGGCCAGGCCGATTATGTTCTGGTGCCTTATGCGGACTGGAACTTGCTGAGGTTCCCGGACCGGGACCAGGCCTTGGAGAAGATCATGGACTTGACCATGCTCTCGGACATTTTCCCCACCGGCTTCCACGGAGCAGTCACGGCCGGGGTCGGTGTCGGCTCTACCGTCTATATTGCTGGCGCGGGCCCGGTCGGCCTGGCGGCCGCCGCCGGCGCGCAACTGCTCGGCGCAGCAGTGGTCATTGTCGGTGACATCAACGAAGACCGCCTCGTCCAGGCCAGGTCATTCGGTTGCGAAACCGTCAATGTCTCCAAGGGTGACCCCAAGGACCAAATCGAGCAGATCCTCGGCGTGCCCGAAGTGGACTGCGGCGTGGACGCCGTCGGATTCGAAGCCCGCGGACACGGCAAGGACGCCTCGCACGAAGCGCCGGCCACGGTGCTGAATTCCCTCATGGACATCACGGCCGCCGGAGGCGCCCTGGGCATCCCTGGCCTGTACGTCACCGGCGATCCAGGTGGAATCGACGACGCCGCCCAGCATGGTTCCCTCTCACTCTCCCTCGGCACGGGATGGGCCAAATCCCTGTCCTTCACCACAGGCCAGTGCCCCGTGATGAAGTACAACCGGCAACTGATGATGGCGATCCTGCACGACAAAGTCCAGATCGCCAAAGCCGTCAACGCCAAGGCCATCGCGTTGGAGGACGCACCCCGCGGGTACGCCGAGTTCGATGCGGGAGCCGCCACGAAGTACGTGCTGAACCCCAACGGTTACGTCAAGGCCTAGGCGCCGCGTTTTACGGGCCGGGCCTGGTCTGGCTCGTTTGCTCCCCGAAGGGACGGCGTTAAGGGCCAAGAAGGTGCCTTAACGCCGTTCCCGGGGAGCAGCATCCCATTCGGAAAGCCTTCAGATAAGGGGCAAGGCTTGCCTGCTCACGATTTAATCGATCGCGGCGGTGAACAGCGTCGGCCTTCGGGTCGACCGGCCGTCGGGAAGTCCGCGACGAGCTGGTCTGAGGCCCGCCGATTGGCATTCGAATGTGCCGCCCCCATCCCGGCGCTGCCCGTGCCCCTGGCGAAAAGCATCGGACGCACGCTTGCCCGGGCCGTCACAACGAGCCAAGACCTACCGCACTACGCGTCCTCGGCCATGGACGGCTGGGCCGTCAGCGGCAGCGGACCCTGGACCTTGGTGAAACCGGGCCAACCGCTGGCACCGCACCGTGCCAGCCCCATAGCCACCGGCGGAGTGGTGCCTGCCGGTACCGACGCCGTATTACGCCGTGAAAGTGGCCGGACAAGCGATGACATGGCGGGCGTGCCCACTCTGACCCTCGGCTCCGAAGCAAGGCCCGGCGAACCGCGAAGCGGCCAACATATCCGCCAAGCAGGCGAGGAAGCCGCTGGAGGCGAAATGCTGATCCCCGCAGGCACCGTGCTCAATCCCGCCCATATCGCCCTTGCCGCGATCGCCGGCCACGACGAGCTGCACGTCTTTGGCAAGCCACGAGTCACGATCCTGTTGACGGGCGCGGAAGTGGTGACCTCCGGGCTGCCCGGGCCGGGTCAGGTCAGGGACGCCTTCGGCCCGCAGCTGGGCACGGTGCTGGCAATGCTGGGAGGCACCCCGGCGGGACAGCGAAGAATCGGGGACTCATATCACGAGTGGCTCGCCGCCCTCAGCGATACGGGCAGCCGCCGCCCGGTGGAGCGGCCCGACGTCGTCATCACCACAGGCGGAACCGGCCGCTCCGGAACGGACCACTTCCGCAACGCCACAGCCGCGCTAGGCGGGAGGCTGCTGCTGGATGGCATCGCAATGCGTCCCGGACATCCCGCGGTACTGGCCGAACTGCCGGACGGGCGCTTCGTCATCGGACTCCCTGGAAACCCTCTGGCCGCCATGATGGCGCTGATGACCATTGCGGCGCCCCTGATCGCGGCACTGGGACACCGTCCGCTCCCGAACCTCGGCCAGGTAACCTCCGGTACCGCAATTGACCCTGATCCGGGCCGCACCCGCCTCATGCCCTTCCGCTTCGACAACGGACTGGCATACCCCACCCATCACACTGGCCCGGGAATGATGAGGGGCCTCGCCTTGGCCGACGGTGTCCTGGCGGCGCCTCCCAGCGGCGCGCGGGCAGGGGACCCGGTTCCCGCACTGCCGCTCCCGTGGACCCAAACCCTGACCGCCGGATCGGCGGGAAGCCACCCGTTCAATGCCTCTGTGGTTCCGGTCTAGGATTTAGAGAAACAAGGGGGAAGTTCCAGCCTCTTGTTTCGCCGCAGAAAGACGTAGGTATGGCTCATGGCCACGATTGACTTTGACTCCGAAAAAGGCGGAAACGGGCAGCCCGGTGGCGTGCAATCCGTTGACCGCGCCCTCCAGATCCTCGAAATCCTTTCCCGTGACGGACACGCCGGCGTGAGCGAAATCGCCGAGGAAATCGGCATCCACAAATCCTCGGTCTCTCGACTGCTGGGCTCGTTAGTGAACAGGGAGATGGTCCACCAGAACAGCGACCGGGGAAAGTACCAGCTGGGCTTTGGCATCCTGCGGCTTGCCAGCTCGATTCCCGGCCGGCTCAGCTTGGTCCGCGAGGCCCGGCCAGTGTTGGAGAGTCTTGCGGAGGAGTTCAAGGAGACGGTGAACCTCGCTGTCCTGCGCTCGAACTATGCCGTCAACGTGGATCAGGCCATGGGACCGTCGTCGTTGGCCACCTATGACTGGGTGGGCGGCTTGACGCCGCTCCATGCCACCTCGAGCGGGAAGGTTTTATTGGCTGCACTGTCCGCCGACGAACGGGACCGCATCCTGACGGAAGCCGGGTTTCATGCCAGGACTCCCCGCACTATCACCAATCGGGAAGACCTCGAGAAGCAGCTGATCGATGTGGCCCACGACGGGTATGCGGAGACACGCGAGGAACTGGAAATCGGCCTGAACGCGATTGCGGTTCCGATCTACAACCACTTGGGAACCGTCATCGGAGCCGTCAGCATCTCCGGACCCGCGTTCCGCTTTGACCCGCAGAAGATCCCTGGACTTATTGACGCACTTCGTCAGGCCGGAATCCGGATCAGCGTGCAAATGGGCTACACGCACCGATGACCCCGGGCACTGGGGCGCCGGGTCATCAGTAAAGGGTCAGGGGACCAGGAGGACGAAATAGCGTCTCCGACTTTTCGTGACAGCCAAGCACTGCGGATGCATCATCAATAAAGGGGGTAGTGATGGCGGAAAGAGCAGAAGAGCATGAGCACGCACACTGCGATAGAAGAGACCCCCGGCTCCAACGCGACTGAGTCCGCGCTCAAGGTCGATGGACTATGGAAGATCTTCGGCCAGAAGTCTGACGAGATCATCGGCACCCCAGCCGAGCACCTCTCGCGCAAGGAGCTCCAAAGCAAGACCGGCTGTGTCGCGGCCGTCAGGAACGTCTCGTTCGCGGTGGCCCCTGGGGAGGTCTTCGTGGTCATGGGACTCTCCGGCTCCGGCAAATCGACTCTCGTACGCCTGCTCACCCGACTGATCGAGCCGACGGCGGGAAGCGTCACGATCGGCGGCGAAGACGTTATCCGCGCGAGCAAGGCCCGCCTCCGGGCTATGCGCCGGAACCACATGGCGATGGTGTTCCAGCAGTTCGGCTTGCTCCCGCACCGCAAGGTGATCGACAACGTCGCCTACGGCCTCGAAGTCCGCGGGGAGGGCAAGTCCCAGCGCCGCGCCCGAGCCCAGGACATGGTCGACCTCGTCGGCCTGACCGGGTACGAGAATTCGTTCCCCGACCAGCTCTCCGGCGGCATGCAGCAGCGCGTCGGCCTTGCCCGGGCACTCGCCGTGGACCCGCAGGTCCTGCTCTTCGACGAGCCGTTCTCCGCCCTTGACCCGCTCATCCGCCGCGACATGCAGAACGAGGTCCGCCGCCTGCACGAGGAGGTGGGGAAGACGATGGTCTTCATCACCCACGACCTCCAGGAGGCCCTCAAACTCGGTGACCGCATCCTCATCATGCGCGATGGCGAGGTCGTCCAGATCGGAACCCCGGCCGACATCGTAGCCAACCCCGCTGACGACTACGTGCGCGACTTCATCTCGGATGTCCCCCGCTCCCATGTGCTCACGCTGCGCTATGTGGTGCGGCCCCCGCGCGAACGCGAGGCCCTCGACGGGCCGGTGATGCAGGCCGACCGCATCGTGCGCGAAGCCGCGCGGCAGGTCCTCCACTCGGAGCTCCCCGTTAGGGTTTTCGACGGCGAGGAATTCCTCGGCATCGTCGACGACGAGGATATCCTCCGCGTCGTCGTCGCCGAAGAGCCATCCCCGACTTCCCACCAAGGCGGTGCCGGGTGAGCATCGCCACAGTGCGGGCCAACCGTCGACGACGGTCCGGGGGCGCGCGTTCCAACTCACCTGGAGGACGAACCCCGCCACCCCGTCCGGAGGTCCTGCTGTCCTGGGATTCTGCCGACGTCATTGGCGCCCGGTCTCGCTCGTGGGCATTGGTGTCGTCTGGCTCGGACTCTGGGCCACGCTCAAGGGCGTGGACACCCTCGAGTTGGGCGGCGCAGACAAGACGGACTTCCAACTCTGGCTGAACAGCGTCCGCGACGCCTTTGACAGCGCCCGCACCAACTCCTTCGTGTTCCAGCACATCGTCCAGCCGGTCACGGACGGAATCAATGGGCTCGTTACCTTTCTCCAAGGCATCTTCAGCCAGGCCTCGGACGGACGCCCGGTGCCGGAGATCGGCTGGCTCGGCGTCGTCGCGCTCCTCGCCTGGCTGGCCTTGGCGTTCGCCGGCGTGCGCTCGATGCTCCTCGTCGGCGTGTGCGTGTTGCTCTTCGGGTTCTTCGGCTACTGGGCACAAAGCATCGACACGCTCATCGTCACGTTTTTCGCAGTCGGCATCTGCACAGTCGCGGGACTCCCGCTAGGCATTGTCATGGCCCGAAGCCGCCGAGTCTCGGCCGCGGTCTCACCCTTGCTCGACCTCATGCAGACCCTGCCGTCGTTCGCCTACCTGGCACCGCTCGCACTCGTCTTCGGCATCGGCCCGGCGGCCGCGATTGTCACGACCATCATCTACTCGCTGCCCCCGCTGGTGCGCATCACCGAGCACGGCATCCGAGGGGTCTCACCGGCCACGCTCGAGGCCGTCGCGTCCATGGGCAGCACCCCCTGGCAGGCCCTCGTGAAGGTGCAACTTCCCATGGCCCGGCGCACTATCGTGGTCGGCATCAACCAGTGCACAATGGCGGCGCTCTCGATGGCCACCATAGCCGCGCTCATCAATGGCCCGGGACTGGGCACTCCGGTGCTCCAGGCGCTCCAGTCGCTCGACGTCGGCTCGGCGTTCGTCTCCGGCCTTGCCATCGTGCTCATGGCGATCATGCTCGACCGCACCACGACGAGGGCCTCCGAACGCTCAGGCATCGAAGCCCGCATGCAGCGCGGGTCCGGAGTGGGACAGACCGGCACATTCGGGGGCCGGCAGATGCGTCGGACCACTATCATCGCCAGCGCTGTCGTCGCCGCCGTGGCCATCTATCTCTCGCACATCTATCTTGCACTCTCGAAGTTCCCGGCTTCGCCCGACCTCGGCACCCCACTGGCGAAGGCCGTCTCAGCCGCGACCGACTGGACGGTCGGCACGTTCTCAGGCTTCACGGAATGGCTCAAGGACACCGTTACCGCACTTCTCGTCGACCCACTCCAGTCGGTGCTCGCGCAGTCGCCGTGGTGGGCCATGGCGCTCGCGCTGCTCGGAATCGCGTTCGTGCTCGCCGGCCGGCGGGCCGCCACAGTCACGATCGTGTGCGAAGCCGTGATCCTCGGAAGCGGGCTGTGGAATGAGAGCATGAAGACGCTCGCGACCACGCTAGTAGCCGCGTTCGTTGTGATCATCGTCGCTGTCTGCCTGGGCGTCTGGATGGGTCGGAGCAAGCCCGCCGACTCGGTTATCCGACCCGTGCTCGACGCCTTCCAGACCATCCCGTCCTTCGTGTACCTGGTACCGGCCCTCGCCCTCTTCGGTCCCACACGATTCACGGCGATCGCCGCCGCGTTCGCTTACGGTGTGCCCATCGCGACGAAACTGGTTGCCGACGGGGTCCGAGGTGTCTCGCCGGTTGCCGTGGAGGCCGCGGAATCACTCGGAACAACGTCGTGGCAGATGATCGCGAAGGTCCAGCTCCCCATGGCCCGCGCGGCAGTAGTCCTCGCCGCCAACCAGGGCTTGCTTTACGTCCTGTCCATGGTCGTCGTCGGCGGACTCGTCGGCGGCGGAGGACTCGGCTATCTCGTAGTCGCCGGATTCTCCCAGAGCCAGCTCTTCGGAAAGGGTCTTGCCGCCGGCATCGCCATCACCGCGCTCGGAGTCATGCTCGACCGGATCACCCAACACGCCACTGCCCGCTTCGGCAGCACCCGATAGAGGAAAGAGCCGTGAAGAAATCACTGACGGAGCGTGGCCCAAAGATGGGGAAGGGAACGTCTGCCGCAATTGTCCTCACCGCGGTCCTCGCGCTCACGGCCTGCTCCGGGGATATCCCTAGCGCAACCCCGCCAAGCGGAAAGAGTGGATGCGGAGCATTCAACGTCGCCGTAAACCCTTGGGTCGGGTACGAGGCGGACGCCTACGTCGTAGGGACCGTTGCCAGGGAAAAGCTCGGCTGCACCGTAAATTACAAGACCCTCAAGGAAGAGGTGTCATGGCAGGGCTTCGGCAGCGGCGAGGTGGACACCGTCCTTGAGAACTGGGGCCACCCCGAGCTCGCGGACAAGTACATCAAGCAGCAAAAGACTGCGGTCGACGCCGGGCCGACCGGTAACACCGGCGTAATCGGCTGGTACGTGCCGCCGTGGATGGCCAAGCAGTACCCGGACATCACGGACTCCAAGAACCTCAACAAGTACGCTGACTTGTTCAAGACCTCCGAGTCCGGAGGACAGGGCCAACTCCTCGACGGTGACCCCTCCTTTGTCACCAACGACGCAGCCCTCGTGAAGAACCTCGGCCTCAACTTCAAGGTTGTGTACGCGGGCAGTGAACCGGCGCTCATCCAGGCCTTCCGGCAAGCGGAGCAGAACAAGACCCCGCTGATCGGCTACTTCTACGAGCCCCAGTGGTTCATCGCAGAGGTCCCGCTCGTCAAAGTCAACCTCCCGGCCCACACGCCCGGCTGCGACGCCGACGCGGCCAAGGTCGCGTGCGATTACCCCAAGTACGAGCTCAACAAGGTCGTCTCCACCAAGTTCGCCAACTCCGGCAGCCCCGCGTATTCCCTCGTCAAAAGATTCACGTGGACGAACCAGGACCAGGACACGGTTGCCGGGTACATCGCCAAGGACAACATGAGCCCGGATTCCGCCGCGCAGAAATGGATCGACGCGAACTCGGACAAGGTCGCCGCCTGGCTCAAGTAGGTTCGTTGTTCCCAAGGACCATCGGCCGCAGCCGAAGGACTATACGCAACAAGAATCACGATAAGCAACATATTTGCGCAACATCCTTGACAATCACTGTGATCTAACGCACTCTGTTGCTTATGGCGAATTCTGTTGTTCCATGCGGAACGACTAGGAATTGGCGCCTACCGGTATTTGCGAGTCCCTTCCCAAATGAAGGGAGAGGTGCTTCATGCCCAAGGCCTGCGAGGGAAGCACTACGCCTATCCGCCGGGCGAACCGAACCTGTCACAAGGTGCCGGCCGACGGCCACATATGAGCCAATTGCAACATTGAGCAAAAGGAACCGTTATGACCCAGAAACCGAAGCTCCTTAGACACAGGCGGCTAGAGGTGTCCGACGTCAACGTCGTCAACCAGCCGATGCTCAAGAAGGCACTCGGCGGTACGATCGTCGGCAACACCATGGAATGGTACGACGTCGGCGTGTTCGGCTACCTGATAACCACCATGGGCCCCGTCTTCCTCCCGGAAGCTGACAGGTCCGTCCAAACCTTATTCCTGCTCGGCACCTTCGCCGCAACATTCATCGCCCGCCCGCTGGGCGGTGTCATCTTCGGTTGGCTCGGCGACAAGATTGGCCGCCAGAAGGTGCTGGCGGCGACGCTCCTGCTGATGGCGGCAAGTACCTTCGCCGTCGGACTCCTTCCCGGATACGCTCAGATCGGCGTATGGGCAGCCGCCCTGTTGGTGATCCTGAAACTCGTCCAGGGCTTTTCCACCGGCGGCGAGTACGCAGGCGCCACTACCTTCGTCTGCGAATACGCCCCCGATAAGCGGCGCGGCTTCTTCGCGAGCTTCCTGGACATGGGCTCGTATCTCGGCTTCGCGTTGGGAGCTGCGATCGTGTCCGTGCTGCAACTGTCTCTGGGCCAAGCGGCCATGGAGGAATGGGGCTGGAGGCTGCCCTTCCTGATCGCCGGGCCGCTCGGTGCGATCGCCGTCTACTTCCGGAACAAGATCGAGGAATCCCCCCAGTTCCAGGCAACCCTCGACGCCCGGCAAGCACAATCTGCAGATGCTACAGCAGCCGACAAAACGGTGGTCAACGGTCCCCTGGCCATCATCAAGGCTTACTGGCGTCAAATCATCCTCGCCATGATCCTCGCCGCCGCTGCCAACACAGTAGGTTATGTCCTGACGTCCTACATGCCGACATACCTGACCGAATCCAAAGGCTACGACCCCATCCACGGCACGCTGCTAACCATTCCCGTGATGGTGATAATGGCAGCCTGCATTCCGCTGACCGGGAAACTGTCCGACCGCATCGGCCGCCGCCCCGTCCTCTGGATCGGTGCCGGAAGCACCATCGTGTTCGCTATCCCGGCATTCCTGCTGATCGGCGTCGGTAATGTCTGGTCCACGCTCGCTGGCCTTGCCCTTGTCGCCTTCCCCGTGACGTTCTATGTCGCAAACCTCGCCTCGGCGCTTCCCGCGCAGTTCCCGACGTCGGGCCGCTATAGCAGCATGGGCATTGCCTACAACTTCTCCATGGCGCTTTTCGGCGGCACAACGCCATTCATCGTCCAAGGCCTGATCGAGGCTACGCACAATGACATGGCCCCGGCCTACTACCTCATGGGCACTTCAATCATCGGTGCGATCGGCATCTACTTCCTGCGCGAATCCGCCCGGCGGCCGCTGCCCGGCTCCATGCCGAGCGTTGATACTGAGGCCGAGGCCCGCGAGCTGGTCGCTACCCAGGACAACAACCCGCTGATCGACCTGGACGGAATGCCGTTCCTGGAGGATCATGCGTTCGAAAATACGGCCAGAGCCTCACTGCGATGATTTTCGAGGACCTAACTAATGCCCCAAAGCTCGCCAAACGGCGCCCAAAGAAGGAATCCACAATGAATCAATCCCTGCCGAAGGAAAACGTGCTTCGCATCTCAGGCGCCGGCGCCGATCCGATAATCGTCAACTTCGAAGGTTCCGAACCCGTCACGGTCCGGCTACAAATCGACGCCAAGTGCAACTGCCAAGACGACGGTGGCGCCAGCCGGCCGGGTTCCTACGCCTACAGTGATCCGCGGGGCCGAACCAAGCCAAGCGACGTTATCGATGCTCCATCGCGGCCGGAAACCATGGGTGTTTAGCTGAACATGCCACAGCCGCGGAGCGGAAACGGTCACGCGGCGCCCCCGATGCTGAGACGGCCCTTCCTGGACGAGGCCCCGGCCGGCGTCGATGCCGCGTGCCCTTCGGCAAGGAATCGCGGCCATCCGATTTTAGAGATCGTCTTCGGGCCGGGCGGTGAGGATACGATTGGCGCTGACCCGCAGGATGCCGAGCGACTCCTTGATCAGGGGCGATGCAATGCTGCCACTGCGCACCGCAGCGACAATGCGCCGCGATGGCTTCCCCTTGCCAGTGATGCGCAGTCGAACCACGTTTTCGGCACTATGCAGGGGGGCGAGTCGCGGCAGCAGGCCCACGCCCAGCCCCGCACCAACGAAGGCGATCTGGGTTTCCCATTCCACGGCCTCATGGGCAATCCGCGGCGTCACCCCGACTGCCGTGAACGCCGCGGTGAACAGGGAATGGTAGGTGGATCCGGCAGCCTCGGTGATCCAGGGTTCCGACGCCAGCTCTTCGAGCGTCACCTTTTCCCGCGATGCCAACGGATGGTTGGAGGGAATGATCACGTCCAGGGGATCGTCGAGCAGAACGGTCTGCTCGAAGCGCGGATCGTCCTCAACATAGGTGTCGGACTGCATGGCGACAATGACAGCGATGTCGATTCGCTCGGCAACCAACAAGTCGAAGCAGCGGGCCGGGTTGGCCTCGAGTACCTGCACCTCCAGTAACGGGTGGGTTGAGCGCAAGGTGGCGGCCAGTGGCGCGAGCAACTGGGCGGCCGCGGTGGAGAATCCGCCGAGCCCAAAACGCGCGGGTATCTGCTCGCCCGCCTCCATGGCCGCAGCGCGCAGGTTCTCCCATTCGGCAATGAGGGTGTCCGAGCCCGCCACGAGAAAACGGCCTGTGGCGGTCAGCCGCACACCCCGGCCATCTTTCGTCAGCAGCTGCATTCCGAGCACGCGCTGGAACTCCCGTAATTGCGCGGAGACGGCGGAGGGAGAATAGCCCGTGAGCTCTGCGGTTGCGCCAATGGTGCCGCACTGGGCAAACACCCGAAGTGTTATGAGCCGTGGATCGATCATGCAGCTATTGTGCACTGTTATCTCCCAAATCTTGCGCTTTTGTTGCAGATCGATCGGCTCTAATCTCATGAATAAAACGTTCGACAACGGCGATTGCACCCACCAACGCCGGTCTCGATGGATCGCCCTTACCTAGCCCTCCGGGAGGAAACACATGTCTGCTCCAGTGAACGCGCCCCTCAATTCACGCCGAAAACTCGCTTCGTCATTGCCTGCCGAGCAGCTGGCGGAAATCACCGAGTTGTTCGAGTTCCGGCGCGTGGGGTATTCCCTCAACGCCCCCTTCTACACCGATCCGACGATTTTCAAGATCGACATGGAGGCCATTTTTGGCCAGCACTGGATCTATGCCGCCAGCATCGCCGAACTGCCGGAGCCGGGCGACTACGTCACCATCGATTACGGGCCCTACTCCCTGATCGTGCTGCGCAACGACGACGGCGGCGTGAACGTCCTGCACAACGTGTGCCGCCACCGCGGCGCCCGCGTCCTGACCGAGCCCGCGGGGTCAACGGGAAACCTGGTGTGCGGCTATCACTCCTGGACCTACTCTCCCGAAGGTAATTTGATCCATGCCTCGGCGCCGGGGGAAACCAAGTTCGACAAGGGCTGTTTCGGCCTCAAGCGCGCCCACAGCCGCATGGTCGCCGGACTCATCTTCGTCTGCATTGCCGACGAACCGCCAACCGACTTCGACGAAACCTCAAAGATCTTCGAGCCCTACCTCGCGCCGCACGATCTGTCGAAGACTAAAGTCGCCTACCAGCAGAACATCATCGAGGAGGGCAACTGGAAGCTCGTCATGGAGAACAACCGTGAGTGCTACCACTGCGACGGCCACCCCGAGCTTGCCTGTTCCCTCTTTCCCACCTGGGGTCTGACGGAGGGCCTGATCCCGGCCCATCTCGAAGAAGTGTGGGACCGCAACAAGGAAGCACAGTCCTCGCTCGAGGAGCGTTGCCGCCGCTATGGCCTTCCCTACGAGGTGGTCGAGGAGCTCGACACCCGCATCGCGGGAATCCGTATCTCACGTGAATCGCTCGACGGAGAGGGCGAATCGTTCTCGGCCGACGGGCGCAGGCTCTCCAAGAAGCTGCTCGGCGACTTGCGGGACTTCCGCCTTGGCCGCTGCTCGATGCACCTGCAGCCCAACAGCTGGTTCCACTTCCAGAGCGACCACGTCATCACGTTCGCCGTCTTCCCCATCAACGAACACCAGACACTGGTACGCACCACCTGGCTGGTGGCTGACGACGCCGAGGAAGGCGTCGACTACGACCTGGAGAAGCTCACCTACACCTGGAAGCAGACCAATCTGCAGGACAAGGAGTTCGTGGAGCTATGCCAGAAGGGCGCCGGCAGCCCCGCCTACGAACCCGGCCCGTACATGAAGAGCGAATATCAGGTGGAGGCGTTCATCAACTGGTACGTGCAGCGCGTGCAGGAGCACTTGGCATGATCGAACTCCGCACTGAGACGGCCGTCCAGGAACCACAGCGCATTCGCGGTCTTGAGATGCCGTGGAACAGGGTCATGGGCAGCACCGAGGGACCCGCAAGCGCCGCCCGCGCATTGGGCCCCTGGCATCCGCAGGAGTTCTTGGCCGAATGCGTCGAGACCGTTCCCGAGGTGGGCGGCATGATGACCTTCGTGTTTCGCCGCTGCGATGGTGCGCCGCTGGCGTTCCGTCCGGGCCAGTACGTGAACGTCGCCTTTCCCGTGAAGGGCGCGGACCAGGACGCGGTGGACCGCAGCTACTCGCTGTCCAGTTCGCCCACCAAGCCGTGGACCTTCGACATCACAGTCAAATGCGACCCCACGGGACAGGTCTCGCCGTGGGCGCACCAGAACGTCAAACCCGGCACCGTCCTCGACATGCTCGGACCAGTCGGGGCATTCCACCTGCCCGACGCCGACCGGCGGGCACGGTACCTGTTCCTGGCCGCCGGCGCTGGCATCACCCCCATCATGTCGATGGTGCGGACCATCCACTCGCTGCCCGGACAAGCCGATGTCGTGGTGCTCTACCACGGGGCGGCGGCCGGAGACTTTGCCTTCCACCAGGAGCTGGCCTACATCGCCTCCGTGGACTCGCGGGTCAAGGTCTTCTACTCCCTGGGCGACCGCAGCAAACCCGAGGGCTGGGAAGGGCTCACCGGAAGGCTGACGGCGGCCATGCTCGACGAGGTGGCTCCCGACGCCAACGGCCGCCAAGTCTACGCCTGCGGCCCCGAGGGTTACCTGAACACAGCCACCGAGCTCCTCAAGAAGGTCGGCGTCGACGACACCTCCATCTACATGGAATTCTTCTCGGGAGATCGCCAGACGCTCCTTGAATACCAGGCGGAGCTCGCGTTTGCAGTGGACATTGCGGAGGAAATAGCCGAGGAAATAGCCGATTCCGCCGAGTACTACTACGAAAGCCAGCCCACCGCGTTCGGGCTCTACGAGCCGGGCTACGACGCCGATGGAACCCTGCAGGCCACGGGCCTGCCGCTGGAAACCGTCGACCCTGACGTTCCCGGTCCCGAAGCCCCCGACGGCAGTCCGGACGTGGGACCGCAGGCCGGGTCCTCCGATGCCTCGAGCTTCGACACGGTCGGAACGGGAAGCCTCACCCTGTCCTTCTTGCGCACCGGCATTAACGTGCGCATCGACCCCTCCCAACACATCCTCGAGGTGGCGCAGCGTGCCGGCGTCAGGATCGGAGCGAACTGCAAAGAGGGCATGTGCGGCTCCTGCAAGGTCGTCAAGCTCTCCGGGGAGGTCGACATGAACCACCAGGGCGGGATTCGGGCACGGGAAATCGAGGCAGGCAAGTTCCTGCCCTGCTGCTCCACAGCACGAACCGATTTGGTGATCGATGCCTAGCAGCTTCCAGCTGCCGGACCTCACGGAAGACCCGGCGCTCCTAGGGGGCCAGTTCGCCCGCCCGCGTCCACCCGAGGGCCTCGTACCGGTCCGCCGCCGCGGCGTCCACGGGCGCATAGACGACATCCGCGCCTTCGACGAACGCTTCCTCCGCCAGGCGGGCCAGAATCACAGCCTCGTGATCGAGCGCCACAGAGTCGCCGTCCACTGCGCGCACCGGGCCCACCACAGCGAAACCATCGCCGAACGCCACCCGGCCCCGCGCCAGAGGGCGGTCGAAGCGGGTCAACTCCACGACGTCGTAATCCTCCAAGGGCGCCTCGAACACCCCGAACTCGGACTCCAGCGGCAGCGCGCTGTTGACCTCGCCCGGCGGGGCGGTCATCAGGACGCCGGCGGGAAGTGTTTCCTCGCCTGCATTGAGCCGCGCCCATAGGGGCTGCCAGTCGTGTGTGGTTTCCGGTGCGCTCATGCACCAACCCTATCGTCGTCCCTGACTGCCGGTACATGCGGAATAGCTTGGCTTTCCGGGGTTTACCAGCGTGAATGGACCATCTCGCGGAAGTACGTGTCGTAGATTTCCCTGACGCTGTTCTCGAAGTCCGGACCCAGGTGGTCCAGTATCTGGATGGAGGCGGCGTTGGAGCGGGCTTGTTCGGGGCTTCGGGCACCTGGGATGACGGTGCTGACGCCGTCTTGTGCCGCGATCCAGGCGATGGCCGCTTGGGCTGTAGTTGCTCCGGACGGGACAAGCTTTTTGAATTCGTCCACCGCTTTGAGGCCTTGTTCAAAGTCAACTCCGGAGAAGGTCTCTCCGACGTCGAATGCTGCACCGTTCCGGTTGTATTTCCGGTGGTCATTTTCGGCAAAGACTGTGTCCTTGGAATACTTGCCCGAGAGCAGGCCGGAGGCCAGAGGGACCCTGGCGATGATGCCGACTCCGGCGTTCTTCGCCGCCGGCAGGACGCCCTCCAAGGGTTTGAGTCGGAAGGCGTTCAGAATGATCTGGACGGTGGCCGTGCCGTGTTCGATGGCTTCGAGTGCTTCATCGGTCCGCTCGACGCTGACGCCGTAGTCCTTGATTGCGCCTTCACTGACGAGTGTCTCCAGCGCATCGTAGACTTCCGGCCGGCTGTAGACCGGGGTCGGTGGGCAGTGCAACTGCACCAGGTCCAGGCAATCCGTCCGGAGGTTCCGCCGGGAACGGTCGACCCACTGCCGGAAGTTGGCCAGTGTGTAGTTCTCCGGTTCCTGTTCCAGGCGCCGCCCGATTTTGGTGGCTACCGTGATGTCCAGTCCGGGGTTGGCAGCGAGGTACGCCCCTATAGTTTGCTCGCTCCGCCCGTCGCCGTAGACATCGGCGGTATCGAAGAAGGTCACCCCGGAATCCACTGCGGCTTCCAGGATGTCGTTGGCTTCCTTCGGGTCCACGTTGCCCCAGTCTGCACCGAGCTGCCATGTGCCCAGCCCCACAACGGAGACGGACCGCCCCGTCTTGCCCAATACTCGCTGCTTCATCCTTCGACTATAACCACGGCACAACAGCCCCGTCCGCATGGAGGGGGGCCAGTTGATCCTAGGACCGGATGGGCCAGCCACGCCTGGTCAAAAGATGCTGCCGGACGATCTCGGGCTCTCCCGATTCCTCACCCGCCACCCGGGAAGCATAAGCACCCAGTGGCAGGGGACGGCCGGACGCCCCCGTCACACAGCTCAGGTGATGATGACGTTCTGGATGCTCTTTCCAGGTTTTGAGGTCGACCACGCCGACCATCGCGTCCAAGTGTCGCAGCGGCACGGTGGCCCATGTTCGGTTAGCGGCGGAGTTTGACGGTCTGCGTCTGGCCACCGAGTCCGGCAGTGTCGAGCGTGAGGGTTGAGCGGCCCTCGGCATCAGCGCCGAGGGTCGCCCCGGAGCCTTCCAGCACTGTGGACCATGTTCCTTCGGGCAGCGTCAATGTGATGCTGGATGCTTTCTGCGTGGGCTCGCTGACCGCCAGACTGAGCACATTTCCGTGCCTGGAGTAGACAACGCACGCGGGACCCGAGGCACCAAGGTCCCCCGCTGTTCCGGCCTTCCAAAAGGTTGCCGCCGTAGTCTTCTCGCTCTTGAACTCCACGGACTGGGCGGTGGCATCGTTCCGGATCACCGTGTGGTTGTTGCCTTGTGCGATCTGCCTGATTTGGGCGACCGATGCGCCTGGAGCCACCACGTAGGCGTAGCTGCCCGGTGTATCGCCTGCGCCGTGGTCAATGTAGACGGTGGCGAAGTTGCGCTGCTGGACGGTGGTGCTGCCGGCAAGGAGATTGACCGCCGACCAGCTTCCGGAGCGGCTTTCGCGGAGGACCGTGAGCGGTGAGGCGTCGAGGACGGCGTAGCCGCCGAACCCTTCCAAATGGACCCATCGATCGTCATCAAGAACCACTGCGCTGCCGGCCGATTCGGCGATGCTGCCCGACGCCGTCGTGAGGGCGTTGTTTCCTTCGTGAAGATTGCGGTGGTCCACAATGCTCTCCACGCGGGCGCCGCTCCTGGTGCTGATGTCGGCGCCGAGGCATACCGCCAGGTCCCCGCTGATGAACCAGGACTTCCTGGCCGACAAGCCGGTGCCACCGGGGCCCACAAGATGCTGCCCGACGGCGGCCACCTCGCCCAGGGCCGCGGAGCCCGTCCACTCGTTTGCAGGGCGGGCTGCACCCCATTCGCCCTCCACCTTGTCCGGCAAGGGCGTGGTGTCCACGGTGGTGCCGGGCAGCCGGTTGTAGTTGGCGGTGGCCCAATAGGCGTCGTCGTATTGGCCCAGGTCGGCCGTATAGAAATGTGTCATGCCGGAACCCGTGTGGTACCCGCGGTTGTTTTCGCCGTTGCCGCATTCGTACCAGGCAATGCGGTTACTTGACATGGATAAGGACAGTGCCCAGCCGCTCCCCCGGTGGATGGTACGGTCCATGGCAGGGAAGAGCCGGTGCCCCGCGGTCTCCGCGGCTGGCGCGATACCGCTGGCCTGGAGTTCCTTGACAAGGGCAGTTCTTGGCACGCTGGCCCCTGCAAGAATCGGGCGGCAGGTGTTGCGGGTGATCCATCCGGCGCACAGGCCCCGCCATCTTCCAGCGGTAGCGGGATCCATGGCGCGTGCCAGGAGGAGAATGGCTTCGATCGCGGAAGCCCCGAGGTCGTAGCCGGTGTTGGCCTCTCGGCTGATTGAGCGGCCACGCACGGCATCCGCCATGGCTCCGTTGATGATGAACGGCGCGTACGAACCCTCGACTGCGTCGAGGAAGATGCTGCGGCTTGGATCGGAGATTTCAGAGGCCGTGCCGCCAAGGAGCGCGAACAGCTTGGACAATCCAGTGAGCAGCACTACCCCGTACGAACCTGTGTATGCGGTGGTGCTGTGCTGGATGAAGGAGCCGTCCCTGAAGAATCCGTCTCCGCTAATGACGTATTGCCACACTTGGCTCAGTCCCGTGATGGCGTGCTGAAGCTTTGCGGTATCTTCCCCGGCCAAGGAGCGGATGATGATTGCTTGGCTGAGGTCGACGCGGTTGGCTCCCACGGACGTGACCTTGGCTCTTGGTGCCATGAACTGCTGCCACGGGTCTGGCACGAAGTGGTCGATGGCTGCGCAGTTGGCAGCGATCTCGGCGGCGGTCAGTTCGCCGTGAATCAGGACCAATGTATCGGCCAAGGCCCTTGTCACACCGATTTCCCAGTTCCACCAGTTCCCGGATTCTACTTTCGTATCGTTGTAGGAAACGGCATGCGCGTCCGCCAGCCCCGCTTTGATGTCTGCAAGCACGGAAGCATCCCCGAACACTGTGGCAGTGGGGGTCGCCCAAGCGATGGCGAGCTGCTGCAGACGCTGGTAGGTGGAAGCAATGTGGACGTCGTTGGCGAGCGACAGGTCGGTGAAGACCGAGGTACGGCCTGCCGCGCGGTTGACCTTGGCCAGCGAGGCGGCGGCCTTGTTGTTCAGCGCAGTGATAGCCGTGGCGAAGTCTGGATCACCCGCCTGGATCACCGTGCGGCCGGTGATCTGGTCCACCCAGCGGGTCCGCAGCGCGGCGAAGTCCGCGGCGCTCGGCACTGATGCCGCCCAGGAATTTTGGGCAAACATCGAGCTGACAACGGCTGCAAGGGATAGCGTGCCTGCGGTCTGGAGAACCGTTCGGCGTGAGATCTGTGGTGACACGGAGTTGCTCCTAAGTAGGTGTGGTGGACGTGCCAAAGGCGCCCTGGACGCCGAGGCACAAAATGGACGGACTTGAGAACTAGGCGGTGATGCCGAGATCTTCGGCGCGGACGCGAAACGAGAGGGGGGCGCCCCGGGAAAGCCGGAGGGCTTCCTGGACGGTGCTGGCTGCCATGCGTTCCAGTTCGTTGCCCAGGGAACCGGCGATGTGCGGGGTCAGCAGGACATTTGGGTGCGCGTAGAAGCCGGAGTCCGCTGGCAGGACCCAAGGGGTGGTGACATCCAACACGGCATAGATATCACCGCGCTCCACCCGCGCCAGCAAGGCGCCTTGGTCGACGAGGTCACCCCTAGAGGTGTTGATGAACGTGGCTCCGGGGCGGAGCCCTTCGATCCGGCCGGCGTCGATGAGGTTCTTGGTGGAGGGGAGCGACGGCGCGTGGAGGGACACGACGTCGCTGCTCGCCACGAGCTCGTCCAAGGTGACGAGCTCGACGCCGATCGCGGCCGCCTCGGCGGCGTCGAGGTAGGGGTCGGCCACCACGACGTCAAGCTCGTACGGAGCGAGCAGGCGGATGACATGGCGCCCGATCTTGGAAGCACCGATGATCCCAACGCGCTTGCGGTAGTTTCCCATGTCAGGGAAGAGCCGTTCGGGCTGGATCTCCGCGCGGGCGGTATGCAGGGCGCGGGCGATCTGAAGGACGCGCTTGTTGGCCAGGATAATCATGGCCACGGTGTATTCGGCGACCGGGATGGCGTTGGCATCCGCGGCAGAGCTGACCTGGACGCCGCGTTCCCAGCAGGCGTCCGCAACGTGGTGTTTCACGCTCCCGGCCGCGTGCAGGACGTAGCGCAGGCGCGGTGCCGCATCCAGGACGGCGTCGTCAATCATGGGGCAGCCCCAGCCCGTGATGAGGATGTCGGCCTCCGCGAGCAGCGCCTTGCCTTCGGGTGCGTGGAAGTCCTGGATGGGCTCAAGGCTCAGGAGGTTCAGTTCAGGCTCGAGGGTGTCGAGGCTGCGTTCCGGGAACAGGGCCCGGGCGGTGTGGGCCGGCATGGCCAAGGCAACGTTGAGGGTCACTTGACGCCCCCTGCCGTCAAGCCGGACTTCCAGAATCGCTGCAGCATGATGAACGCGAGAAGCAGCGGCACGATGGACAGAAGGGACCCAGTGATCACCAGGGGTGTGAATTCCGGCTGCGGTACGGCGTAACCCTGCCAGATGGAAATCCCGACGCTGACCGGGAGCAGTTGCTGGTCCTGGAGCATCACCAACGGAAGCATGAAGTTGTTCCAGACGCCGACAAACTGGAACAGGGCGATCGTGACGTATCCGGGGAGCATCATGGGCAGGCCGAGTGAGAAGAAGGATCGGATGGCTCCGGCCCCATCCACACGCGCGGCTTCGAGCGTTTCGGCCGGGACGTAGGCCGCGGAGTAAACCCGGGCCAGGTAGACACCGAAAGGGTTGCAGAGCACGGGGATGAGGACGGCCCAGATGGTGTTGGTGATCCCGAAGACCGATGCCAGCAGATACATGGGCAGGACGGTGGCGGTGTTCGGGATGAGGACGCCCACCAGGACGATACCGAAGAAGGAGTCCTTGCCGCGGAACTGGAACTTGTCGAACGCATACCCGGCCATGACCGAGATGAGCCCGCCAAAGACGGCTCCGAAAGCCGCGTAGAACATGGAGTTCGCCATCCACCGGAGGAACACGCCGCCGTCTTGGCTCAGGACCGCGACGACGTTGTCAAAAAAGGCCGGGTGCCCGAAAGCGTAGGCCGCCGTTCCGTAGAGGTCCGCGGTGCTTTTGGTGGAGGCGAAGAAGAGCCACAGCACCGGAAGCACCATGTAGGCGGAACCGAGGATCAGGAGTGCGTTCACGGTGAAGGTGCTGGCGAACCCGACTCGGGCGGCCCGGCGTCGTTTCAAAGGTGAAGGCGCAAGCGCAGTTCGGGGCCGGGGGAAGGTGGTGGCCCTCATGCTTTGTTCATCCTTGAGCTGAAGCGGGTGACTGCCCAGGACAGCACGGCGGCCATGAGCGCAATGATGATGGAGGCGGCCGCGGCCTGGTTGAGGTTGTGCCGATTGAAGGCCGCGTCGTAGGCCCACATGTTCGGAACCCATGTGCTGGTGACGGACGCCGTGGCCTTGGAGATGATGGAGGGTTCGGTGAACAGCTGCAGCGTGCCGATCACGGTGAAGAGCATGATGACGCTGAGTGCGGGCAGGATCAGCGGCAGCTTGATGCTGAGGGCCGCACGGATTTCCCCGGCTCCGTCAACACGAGCGGCCTCGAGGACTTCCCGCGGAACCGCCTGCAGCGCCGTGAAGAGCACGATCACGTTGTAGCCCGTCCATTCCCACACGGCGATGTTCACGATCGACGGCAGGATCAGGTGGGCATCCAGGAAGTTCAGCGAAATGCCGCCGGTTTGGAGGACGGAGACGATGGGACTGACTCCCGGCGTGTACAGATAGGCCCAGATGAGCGCGGCGATGACGCCGGGAACGGCATGCGGCAGGAAGACAAGGAGTTGGAACAGTTTCCGGGCACGTGCGACGGCGGCATCCAGTAGGAGCGCGAACGCCAAGGCGCCGCCCACCATGCATGGAATGTACATAGCGCAGTACAGCGCGAGGCGGCCGATGCCGCCCACGAAGGCCTCGGATTGCAGGACCTGCACGTAGTTCTCGAGGCCGACGAACGCGGTCTTCGCCTCGCCGAAGCCCAGGCCGGATTTCTGCTGGGCGAAGAAGCTCAACACGATCGAATAGATGACGGGTGCCACCATCGCCAAGGCGAAGACGGCAAAGAACGGGGTAAGGAACAGGGCGGCGGTGCGGCCGCCGGTTCCGGAAAGGCCGCGTGGCTTGCGGATGGTTGAAGCGGGGGCGGCGGCAACTCGGCTGGCCGGCTTCGTAGGTGCTTGATTGACCATTTGAATCTCCTCGCTGGCGGGGTGGCTTGCCATGAAGCCACCCCGCCGGGCGGGCCTACTCCTTGACGGAGAGGCCGTTCTGCTTGAGTCCGCCCACCGTGGCAGTCTGCGCGGTTTCGATGCCCTGCTTGACGGTGCCGCCGGTGGTCAGCTTGCCGAAAGCATCCTTCATGGCGGTGTTGGTGAGGTCCCAGTTCGGTCCCCACTGCCAGCCGCTCCTGACGGAGGCGAAGGCCTTGTCGAAGACGGCGTAGATGTCGTTGCCGAAGTAGCTCGCGTCGAACGCGCCCTTCGCCACTGGAGTCAGTCCTGGAAACGCCAGGTAGGCCGAGCCGGCACTGCCGCGGGCCTTGACGGCGTCGGGGTTGGTGGTGAGGAACTCGATGAACTTAGCTGCAGCGGCGGGGTTCTTGCTGCCCTTGGGGATGTTGAAGCTGGAACCGCCCAGGAAACCGTTCGAGGGAGTGCCCCAGTTCGCCACCTCGGCCGCAATCCACTGGCCGGCCTGGTTGTTTGCTTTCGTACGCGACTGCAGGCCAGGGGCACTCCAGCTCGCGCCGAGGACACCGACAACGGTGCTGCTGGCCAGATCGGCGGACCATTCGTCGCTGAAGGACTGTTCGACCTTGACGATCTTCTCGTCGATCAACTTCTGCCAGTAGTTGGCCACCTTCTGCGTGGCCTCATCCTTGACGCCGATCTTCCAGGTGTCGCCCTCGGTTGAGAACCACTTGGCACCGGCCTGCCAGGCCAGGCCCGCGGTGACGACCGGATCGTTCGGGTAGAAGCTGGCGAGGTAGGCGTTCGGCGCCACTGCCTTGACCCTCTGGCCGGCCTTCTCGAAATCATCCCAGGTCTTTGGAACCTCAACGCCTGCCTTTTCCAGCAGGTCCTTGCGGTACCACATGACCATCGGGGTGGTGTCGTAGGGAAGGGCGTAGGTCTTCCCGCCGAGTTGCACCAGTCCGCGGGCTTGGTCCGAGAGCTTGTCCAGCGTTGCGGACTTGTCGATCAGTCCGTCCAGCGGCTGGAGCTGACCGTTGCTGACGAACTGGGCCAGCTGCCGGTATTCGATGGTGGCCACGTCGGGACCGTTGCCCGCCGTGATGGCAGTGGACAGCTTGGCGTAACCCCCGCTGGCGCCGTTGGGGACGGTTTCGAAGTTGACCTTGATCTTGTTCTGGCTTGCGTTGAACGCTGCGGCGACCTTGTCCATCCCGGCGAGCGAGGACCAGAACGTGATGGTGCCGGTGGGTTCTTGAGCCGGGGTCGGGGTTGCGGAGGGGGTTGTCCCGCAGGCCGTGATGAGGGCGGCACTGGCCACGAGGCTGGCCGCTCCGAGCAGAAGCTGGCGACGCTTCATTCTGTTCTCCTTTGAAGTTCACGATGCGAAGTCGTGGTGTGCCTTGAAGCACTTAACAGCCAGTGAAACGGTCAGCGAGTAAACATATCAACGGAATGAACAGAATTGAACACTAGAATCGGAGTGAAGTTGTCTTGGCTTCCGTCATTCGGCGGCCCCGACGTGAAGCGCCTGGCTCTGGGTGGAATCCCGGATATTGAGGCTGGGAGAGAGGCTCAGTCGCTGCAGCGCCGACACGCCCCGTCGCTGGGCTCCGATCCGGTTCAGGCACATCAGCAGCGCTTCGTGGCCGACGTCGTATTTTGGCGGTGCCACGGCGGTGAGGGGAACGGTACCCAGCGCCGCGATTTCGTCGTCGTACGCGATGATAGCCAAGTCCCCGGGGATGCGGACGCGGCGATCCTGGCAGGCGCTGGCGAACTGCAGCGCGTCCTCATCACTGTGCACGATCGCAGCAGTCACGTGCGACTCGGCGCACCAGTCGAGAATCCCTTCCACCACCAGGCGGTGCGCCTGTGGATCGTTCAGCGCACGCGAGACGGGGCGCACCATGGTGGAGTCCTGCGGGGTCCCGGCCCGCCGCATGGCGAGGTGGTAGCCCTCGATGACCTGGGAGGCAGTGGGAGTCTTCTCCCGGACGCACAAGGCAATCCTTTTGTGGCCGAGGGACAGGAGATGGTTGACCGCGATCTCCGCCCCGCGCACATGGTCGCTGCGTACGGATTCCAGGCGGCACTCTTCAGAAATGTCGTCGATGGAGCGTTCGACGACGACAACCGGCACCGCCGTCTCAGCCAGCAAGGCCAGGGTTTCAGTTCCGGCCAAGGAAACCTCACTGGGCGTAACCAGGATGCCGTCAACGCCGTGTTCGAACAGACGGCGAAGCTGGCGCCGTTCCTCGGCCCCGGAGTAGTTGGAAACCCCCAGCACCAACCGAACTCCCGCTTCCTGGGCGGCCGCCTCCGCGCCCCGGATAACCCCGGGAAAATAGTACGACGCGGACGGGACGATCATGCCGATCGTCGCCAGCGGGCGGCTCCCGCCCGGCCGCCCTGACAACAGAGGAACGCTGCCGGGACCCGATGGTCCCCTGGGGTTCATGCCGGTCCCGCGACGCCGGCCGCTTTCAATGGCGGACCCGGCGACAGGGACGGCACCACCTCGGACGCGTTGCAGGAGCCCCCGCTCCGCGAGAGCTGCCAAGTCACGACGGACCGTCATCCCGGACGTTCCCATTCTTGCCGCGAAATCCTCAACGCTGAGGGAGCCGTGAAAAGCCAACTCCTTCAGAATCTGCAGGTGCCGGTCCTCGGGGAGCATGAGAGCCTCCGATCAAGTTCGCTTGTGTTTGATTTGTTCATTATGAACTAGAGCGGACGCTGGCTCCGAAAGTCATGGCCAGTTGGGCCCGTGATAATTGGCCGCGCAGGAGATGTGCATTGTTGTTCAAATCAGCTACCAAAGCTTGACCTCAGGTTCCTCAGGGACTTCTCCTTGAATCAGCGGACATTCATCGGAGGAGAAGAATTGATAGTGAAGTGGGCGAAAGGCTCGGCGGCGGCCGCCTGGTTGGTGAGAACTTCGTGAAAGCGAAGGTTGCGTTTTCTACGCTCGGCTGCCCGGAAGCGTCCCTCCAAGAGATTCTGGACATTGCGGCCACCTATGGGGTTCAAGGGCTCGAACTCCGTTCCATGGCAGGACAAATAGTGCATGCTGGCTTATCGAGTGAAGAGCGCGGCTGGATCCGTAGGCGGATCAACGAGGCAGGGTTGCACGTCGTCTGTGTAGCCACGTACGTACGTGTGGGCGATCCCGGGCTAAGCGACGACCACGTACTCGGCGAGCTTGAGGCCCAGATGCTTCTCGCTCGTGACCTGGGAGCGGCAGGCGTCCGCGTTTTTCCGGGTGGGGCTGGCACCGATTCGGATGCACGCATCGCAAGGCGGCTCGCGGCGGCCGCCCTCTCCGCCCCTGACATCCGGATATGGCTGGAAACGCACGACTCGCATCCCCGAGGAACGGACATCCGGCGGGTTATGACGCTATTGGACGAGATATGCCCCGGTCACGGCGTCCAAGTCATCTGGGACGTACTCCATCCGGCCGTTGCCGGTGAGCGCCCCGCCACGACGTTCGAAGCCATCGGCCCGTGGTTTGGCTATGCGCAACTCAAAGATGCCAACTTCGACGGACAGCTACGGCTCCTCGGTCAGGGCGACATTCCGTTGCACGAAATCCTCATTCTCCTCGAAGACCGAACCGAGTGGCTTTCATTGGAATGGGAGCGCCCATGGCATCCCGAACTCCCCGAACTGGCCGTGGCCTTGGCCGGAATGAGGCAGTGGTTTGAAAAACTGACGGGTCCTTAAGCAGAAGGCCATTTCCTGCATTCGCTGGATGATGACCGGAACATGTCAAGCTTCTTTGGCCCCGTTGGGGCGGGGTACGAGTGGCTCCACTTGCGCCGGCTTTTGGTCTGGCCCTGCGGGAGTGGCGTCCGACCGGATTACCGGTCCGTGTCGAATGCCTGAACCGGGGCTCACGGGTCGCGGGAGAGACCTGAGACCTTTTCCTCTACTTCCGCGTGGACCATCTCGGTAGGCTCACCATTATGGAGAATTCAGAGTTGAGACCTGACACCGAAGTACTCAGCGTTCATGAGTGCTGGAAGTACCTTCGTTCCTCCTCCGTCGGCAGAATTGCGCTCGTCAGAGGCGACAGCCCGGAGATCTTCCCAGTCAACTACCTGCCTGACGAGGGGACAGTGATCTTCCGGACAGGACCGGGCACCAAACTGGATGCCGTCATGGCCGGGCAAGTGATTGCATTGGAAGCCGATGGTTTCAACACCTACGGCACAATTGCGTGGAGCGTCATCGTCAAGGGACGTGCCGAAATAGTCACGGAAGCTGAAGAACTGCAGGAATCTTCCGTTATGGAACTCTCGCCCTGGGAAGCCGGCGCCAAAAATCATCTGGTCCGGATTACGCCGGCGGAAATGAGCGGTCGCAGGTTCGTGATCAGCCCGCCATCCCAGTGGTGGCCCCCACGCGATTCGTGACCGCTGGTCAGGCCGGCTGCCTCGGTCCTCGCCGACCATGGCTTCCCCGCATTGCCTTGTGCCTTGGGCTGCGTGTCCGGTGCCGAAGGGAAGTCCGGTGCCGAAGGGAAGATGCCGCTTCGTTCATGTCACTCGACCAACTGAAAATCCGGAAGATGGAGGACCAAAGACTCTGGGATCAATTCCCCGTGCTTCGCATTCTGGAAGGGTCAAGCCGGTTCGGGCTTGACCAGATTCCAGGACAAGGAGGTCAGGAATGTCGGACTTAATCAGGTGGTTCGATAACCGTCGCTCACCCATTGAGATGATCGAACGGCTATTCGAAGGTGATGTGGCAGCATCCGGGATCCGGGTCGAACAATTGGTTGAAGGCACCACCCTGGTGGTTCGCGCCGAACTGCCGGGGATCGATCCCGAGAAGGACGTTGAAATCACGCTTGGCGACGGGTTCCTTGAAATAAGGGCTGAAAGGCAGGAGAAGGAGGAGCAAAAGGACAAGGGCAGCTACAGAACGGAATTCCGCTACGGCTCCTTCGTCCGCAGGCTGCCAGTTCCGGACACAATCCAAAAGGACGACGTCTCCGCTTCATACAAGGACGGTGTTCTCGAAGTGAGAGCCCCGATTCCGGAAAGGGTCCAACCCTCCTCCGCTCACAAGATCCCGATTACACGGGAGTAGTACACACGGTCCAGATGATGGCCTGCCACGGGCGGGCCGTGACTTTCGGCCCTATTATCCGGAATCGCAACGGGTCACGCTAGCGGGAACGAAATCACCCCTATCGCGGGAGGAAAGTCATGGGCCGGGAAGCATCCGCTGCAAGGATAGTTGTTGGTGTTGATGGATCGGAAGCCTCCATAGAGGCACTGAGGCAGGCCCAGAGCCTTGCGGTGCCATTGGGAGCGCAAATCGAGGCCGTTGCCTACTGGGAGTTCCCTCAGGTCTATGGCGGCTATGTGGCCATGGGCATCGATGACTTCGAGGAAGGCGCCGGACAGGTCCTCAAGGAATCCTTGGAGAAAGCGTTCGGTCCGGGACTGCCGGACAACGTCGTCTCGCGCGTTGTCCGCGGTCAGGCACGGGAATCCCTCATTGAAGCTAGCCGGGAAGCTGACATGATCGTTCTCGGCAGGCGTGGCCACGGAGGATTTGGCGGGCTGCTGCTCGGATCGGTCAGTTCAGCCTGCGTTGCCCACGCCCACTGCCCGGTCCTTGTTGTCCATGCTCCGGAAAAGAAGTGAACGACACCGACGGCGGAGAGAGGAGACGCCTGATGGCGCCCTTGTGGTCTCTGAGTCGCCTTCTCGCCGATCCAGCCGCTCAAATGCCGTGACATGCAGAAGCAAAATCGGCCCCCAGGAGAAACAAATGTCCATTCCCAACATGGATCCCAGCCCCTTTGACGATGTCCGGCACGTCACGGAGGAGCTTAGCGAGGAGCGTTGCTGGGAGCTGTTGTGCTCACAGGACACAGGCCGCTTCGGCTTCAACTACAAGAACAGGGTGATGATCCTGCCCGTCAGCTACCTCGTCCATGACCGGGCGATCTACTTCCGTACGTCCGCTGCCGGGACCATCGGGGACGCCGTTCCTCGCTTGAGTTCATCGTTCGAGATTGATGAGGCGCAGCCCGAGCGAAGCGAAGGGTGGTCGGTCCTGGTCAGCGGACCTTCCTCGCATGTGCAGGAACCGGAGCTGTTGACCTATCTTTGGGGACAGGCCATGGTAGAGCCCTGGGCAGGCGGAGCAAGGAATGACTTCATCCGGATCCACGCCGCGGTGGTGACTGGCCGCCACGTACACCTAGCCTGAATCCGGGTCCTGGCGCCAGGCGTCAACGGTGCTCTCCAGAGTGCCGGGCCTGCCCGAGTCGGGTTCGACGGCTGTGCTGTCGATTCCCGTGATGGCCTCGCCCGCCTTTTCCCCGGGAAGGAACCCCGCCCGCTATTTGCTCTTCTTGACCCGGCGTATGCGGGTAATGATGGTGGGGCACGCCAGCTGGGCAAGGACTGCGTGGGCGGTTGAGCCCAGCAGGAGACGCTTGATTCCGCCTCCGCCGCGGCTGCCAAGGACCAGCAGCTTCGCCGTCGATGCGGCTTCAGCGAGGGCCTGGGCCGGTGGATCGGTGGCCAGGACCCTGTGGACGACGAGGTCGGGGTACTTTTCCGCCAGGCCGGCGACTGTCTCGGCGAGGACCAGCCGTTCTTCTTCCATGAATTGCTCGACGAAGCTGCCCTCAGGCAACCCCCTTTGCAACCAGGCGCCGGGTATCGGGTAGGCGTGCATGACGGTCAGTTCCTGTCCTTCACGGTCTGCCTCCGCGGCGGCGAATGCTACCGCCTGTGTTGATTCCTCCGAACCGTCCACTCCGACGATGACTCCGTGGCGGTTGTGCACCGTCTCTTCTCCGACGACGGCCACGGGGCAAACGGCCACGGAGGCGATCTGCAGGGCGCGGTCGGTCAGCCGGCCTCCGGGCCTGACATGGGTCCCGGAACCGATGACCACCAGGGAAGCCTTCTTGGACCTTTTGCGAAGGGCGTACCCTGGGGTGCCCGAAATCAATACCGTTCGAACTTCAACTTTCGGTTCCACCCCGGCTGCATGGGCTTTGGCCTTGATCAGAAGCTCTGTCGCGGCCTTGTTGGCCATCTCGTTGTAGGCAAAGGATTCGGCCATCCAGCGGTCATCCACCGCATGCACGAGTTGCACGGGCAGCTTCAAAGCCGCGGCCCGGTGCATTGCCCAAGTCACCGCGGCCTCGTTGGCCCCGGTGTCGTTGATGCCGACGACTATTGGCTCTTTCATGGCATGTCCGCTCTTCCTCGATGATGTCTTCGACCGTTGGGCTTCCACCTCAACTACCCCAGCTCTGCGGGTCCCATGGACTGGGAAGAGCTCGGACGCCACCGTATCTGCGGGGAGCCGAAGCGCCTCGTTGCAAGGTACGCCTCTGCGCCCATGATGGTGAATCCAATGATTCCGAGGGCCGGGGTGCGGGCCGCGACCCCGGTCAGGAGCACAAGGCATCCGACGACGGCGGCGAAGATGCCGAAGGCTGTGTGTCGGGACTTGGGATGCCCGGGCGTCGATCTCATCTTTGCCGCGAATTTCGGGTCATCGCGTTCCAGTTCCTGGGCGATCTGTTCCAGTGTCTTCTTTTCGTGCTCGGAGAGAGCCATCATCGGCCTCCTATGCCGGCGTGGGTGGAAACCATTGCTGCAAGAGCGGTTTGTCGAGCGGGACTGATTCGAGGTATTCAGGGACCCTGGCGTTCCAGCCCAGCTCCCGCTTGATGCGCCGGCGCAGGGCATCGGAGGCCTCGGGTTCGCCGTGAGTGATGTAAGTCATGTGCGGGGCTTCATCCGCGGTGTGCATCCAACGGATGATTTCGTCGGCGTCGGCATGCGCGGAGAATCCTTCAATTTGTACGACCTCGGCCTGAATGGGGACGTCCTGGCCGTAAATCCTGAGTTCCTTTGCTCCGGCCGCCAAGTCGGCGCCGCGTGTTCCTCCGGCCTGGTAGCCGCTGAGGATGATGGCGTTTTTCGGATCCGGGCCATAAGCCTCAAGGTGGTGGAGGATCCTTCCCCCGGTGAGCATGCCACTGGCGGAGACGATGACCATTGGCCCTCCCCTCAGGTTGAGAAGCTTGGAATCATCGGCGGTACGTGACATGGTGGCCAGCTTGTACATGTCTTCGAACTCGTCCACGAGGAGGCGGTGTTCGTCCGGGTGTTGCCGGTACATATAGGACGCGTCGATGGCCATGGGGCTGTTCAGATAGATCGGAATGTCCGGAATGAGGTGCTTGCGGCGGAGCCGGGAGAGATGGAGCATGAGGGTTTCCGCGCGGCCGACGGCGAACGCGGCGATCATGACAACTCCCCCGCGTTTGGCGACGCGGGACACGACCGCGCCAAGCTCAGCGGCCGCGTCCTGATCCGGGTGGCGTCGGTTGCCGTACGTCGATTCAGTGACAAGAATGTCCGCGGCCTCCAATTCCCGGGGAGGGAACATGAGGGGATCGTCGGCACGGCCCAAGTCTCCCGTGAAGTGTATGGAATGCCCGTCGACATTTATGTGGATCTGGGCGGCGCCGAGGATGTGTCCGGCTGGGAGGAAGGTGGCCTCGATGCCATCTCCCACTTCAAGCGGAGCATCAAAATCCCGCGGCTCGAATGAGTTCAAGGACCTGACCGCATCGGCCGCGGTGTAGACCGGAAGCGCGGGAACATGCACCGAGGAACCCCGATGATCAGCGTAGCGGGCTTCCTCTTCTTGGAGGTGGCCGCTGTCCGGCAGCAGCAGTTTGCATAGTTCACTGGTCCCGTGGGTGGCGTAGACCGGCCCGGTAAAGCCATCGCGCACCAGTGCCGGAACGTATCCGGTGTGGTCCAGGTGCGCGTGGGTGAGCAGCACCGCGTCGATGGAACCAGGGGCGACGGGAAACGGGATCCTGTTTCGGTCGCGGATACGTTTGTAGCCTTGGAAAAGACCGCAATCGACCAGGATCCGCGTGTCCCGGGATTCGAGGAGATAGCGGGAACCAGTGACAGTGTCGGTCGCGCCAAAAAACCGCAGGCGGGCCGGGTGATTGCTCTTCATGCTGGTCTCCTCGAAATTTGCAGTGCCGGGCATCCGGCGGTGGCCGGATGCCCGTTCCGGAATTGCACGGCTACGGGGCCGGCATCACGTGGTGGTGACGGTATTCCTCGGTGCTGGGCTTGATTGCAAAGGCCGTGACAACCAGGGCGACCGCGCCCGGAATCCATGCACTCCAGGCGGCCCCTGTCATGGAGGTGAAGCCTCCAAGCCATGGCGCAAGGAGGAGGACGACGGCGAACACGGCTTGCGCCCACTCGGCAGCCGGCATTCCCGGCATGGCCAGGTTGGTGACCCCGGCGGCGACCAGCAGGACTCCGAGGATCACCATGAGGGCCGTGGACGATCCGCCTTGACTTGTCCACAGCACCGAGAGTGCGGCATAGGCGCCGGCGGCAATGGCCGTCCAGTCCTGCCAACGGGTCCACTTCTTCATCTAGATCGTGCTCCTTTGATCGGTTTGGGATTTCTGATGGCCGCCCCGGCCGCCCCGGCCGCCCCGGCCGCCCCGGCSGCCCCGGCCGCCCCGGCSGCCCCGGCCGCGCCGGGACGGGGTTCGGGGTGCTTGGCCGCTTCGGGTTCGTGCACGACGAGAACTGGACAATGGGCATGGACGACACAGGCCGCGCTGACAGAACCAAGCAGCATGATCTTGTCCTGCCCGGTTTGCCTGGCCATGGTGTTCCTTTCCGTTCCCGCGGCTTCTCTAAGAATGGGCAGAAAATCAGCTGCCAAACAGGGCCGAAAGTCATGGCCCCGGCTTGGGTCCTTCGGCCCTTGTTTGCCGTTGGCGGGCAGTGAACAATGACATAGCCGGGAAACATGCCGGACCGGCGGGACCGCGGCCACGGGCTGCCCGACAGGAGGATCATGGAACGCCCAGTATCACCCCAAAGCGACGCCCGGGTCCTTGGCGCGCCGCCTATCCGTGTCTATGTCCTGGACGATCATGAGCTTGTCCGCCGGGGACTGCAGGAGCTGCTCGAAAGCGAAGGCTTTGTGGTGGTGGGCATGTCCGGTTCCGCGGAGGAAGCCGCACGGCGGATTCCCGCTTTGCGCCCCGACGTGTCAGTGCTAGACGCCCGCTTGCCCGACGGCACGGGCATCGAAGTGTGCCGGGAGGTGCGCTCCGTGGACCCCACCCTGAATTGCTTGATACTGACCAGCTACGACGACGAACAAGCCCTGCGGGGAGCCGTCCTTGCCGGTGCGGCCGGGTACGTCCTCAAGGAAATCGGCGGTACCGACCTGATAGGTGCGCTCCGCCAGGCCGCGCGCGGTGAGTCGTTGTTTGATGCGTCAGTGAAGGCGAAGATCATCCAGGGACTCACAGAGCCCCGGCGTGTGGATCCCAGGGTCGCCTCATTGACACCCCAGGAGAGGCGGGTCCTCGATCTGGTCGGACAGGGCCTGACAAACCGGCAGATCGGGGAACTCATGCAGCTCGCCGAGAAAACGGTGAAGAACTACGTGTCCTCGATGCTGGCAAAGCTGGGATTCGAACGTCGCACCCAGGCAGCCGTCTATATTGCCCACGGACCGGAAACGGACACCGGAACCGTCCGTTGACGGACCAGCAGACGGGAAACTCAGTGGGCCGGAACCGACCACACCAAGGTAGTCCCCTTCGTTGGGGCGCTGGTCACCTCAAACGAACCACGCAACTCCGAGGCCCGCTGTTCCATGTTCACCAGGCCATTTCCGGGGACGGCATCCCTGAAGCCCCTGCCGTCGTCTTCGATGATCAAGGTCAGCATGCCGTCTTCCACGGACACTGAAACGCTGATTGCCTCGGCCTCGGAGTGACGGACCGCATTGCTGAGGCCTTCGGAGATGACCGCCAGCGCGTTGGTGACTGTTCCGTCGTCGAGCACTGAATCGACCGCCCCCGTGAGCGTGAGGTGGGGGGCGAAGGGCAGGGACCTGGTGGCAGTGCGGACAGTCTGCAGTATCCGGCTGCTCAGCAACTCCTGCTCGCCGGAAGAGCGCAACGAGTAGATGGTGTTGCGGAGGTCCCTGATGGTCTCATCCAGTTCAGCCGTGACCGCATTGATCCGGGTCAAGGCAGGTTCGCCTGTAGTGAACCGCCGCAGGCTTTGGATGCTGAGTCCCGCGGCGAAAAGGCGCTGGATGACGAGGTCGTGCAGGTCCCGGGCAATGCGGTCCCGATCCGAGAAGACCACCAGCTGTTCACGGAGCCGGTGAATCCGGTCAAGCTCCAGGCCCAAGGCCACGTGTGAGCCGAACACGGCCCCCATCTCCACATCCGTCTTAGCGAACGGCCCCGTTCCAGGGGCCCGAACCAGAAACAGAAGTCCATGATGGGCGCCCTGTGCACTGAGATCTATCGCCAGGAGTTTTCCCTTGGACAAGCCGTCAGCCAGTCCAAGGATGTCTCCGGCCTCGTCCATGCAGGCGGGCATCCCGGTGGCGGCGACCGACCTGATGACGGCGGAATCCATGGGCAGGATATTTCCGGCGAAATGTGCGCTCTCCGTTCCCGCGGCACCCGCGACGCAGTACGAATCCACCCCTCCATCTGGAACGAGAATCAGGGCCAGCTGGGAACCGGATTCCCGGAGCGCCCTGTCGGCTATCTGGTCAAGCCCGACATTTTCCGGCTCCGAGGTCCGGTCGTCGCCGAGCATCCGGCCGGTCACATCCATGCATGCTTCGAGCCAGGACGCGCGGCGGCGGGCGTCCTCATAGAGGCGGGCGTTCTCGATGGCCACGCCGGCAGCAGCAGCCAATGCGACGGCAAGATCCTCGTCTTCGGGAGTGAAATCGCCACCCCCCTCTTTTTCCGTCAGGTACAGATTGCCGAAGACGACGTCCCGGACCCGCACCGGGACACCAAGGAAAGACTTCATGGGTGGATGGTTTGCAGGGAATCCGTATGACTTCGGATGCTGGTGCAAATCATGAAGACGGAGGGGCGCGGGTTCGCTGCTCAGCAGGCCGAGGACCCCGTGCCCGGTGGGCAGCGGGCCGATGCGGCGTGCAAGGTCCTCGTCGATCCCGACTGTGACGAAGTGGCTCAAAGACTTGTTTTCGCCGATGACTCCCAACGCGCCGTAGCGGGCATGCAGTAGCCGGCACGCGGACTTGACCACCCGGTCCAGAACGGCTTCCAGGCTCAAGTCTTCGGCGACGGCCACCACCGCTTCCAGAAGCCCCCGCATCTGCTCCTGGGCATCCAGGAGTTCTCCGGCCCTGGCCAAAAAGTCCCTCAGCAGGTCTTCGATCCGGGTTCCCGTGACATGAAGGCGATCAGGCCGCACAGGATCTGGAAGAGAGCCGTTCATTTACTGCCTTTCGAGCGGTGCAGCCCACACGGGGCAGGTACCCGTGTCGTGGCAGCTGGCGTATCCGATGCCAGACTACTCCCCGAGTCTCGCGTTCGCCCAGACGCCCTTGAGGCGCGGGTCTTTGTGCCCTGTTTCCAGCTCACTCCCGGGCGTAGCCTCTCCGTCATGACGAACAAACCATCAACCCCGGAACCGGAGGTCCTGCAACCTCAGCAATGCTGGGAGCTCATGCGCGGCGTCTCGGTGGGACGCCTCGCAGTGTGGGTACTAGACCATCCAGACATCTTCCCGATCAACTACAAGGTTGACCATGGCACCCTCGTTTTCCGGACCGCAGAAGGGACCAAGCTCCACTCGGCCCTGGGCGAAACACCGGTTGCGCTGGAGGCCGACGGCGTCAACCCGGACACCGGGGTGGCGTGGAGCGTGGTCGTGAAAGGTCACGCTGTTGCCATCAAGCTGACCCAGGAGGTGCTCGATACGGTCGGGCTGCTCCTTTTCCCTTGGCAAGCGGGCCGCAAAGACCACTTCGTCCGCATCGTTCCGACGTCGATTACCGGACGCCGCTTCACCGTCACCCCTCCCCTGACGTGGTGGAGTCCCCTGGATGACGCAACGCGCGCCGGACTCGAATGACGGCGTCGCCCGGCGGGCCTAAAGCCCCTAACGACGGCGGACAGCCGCCGGTAGCGTCATGGTCATGAACCCTCCATCGACGGATGAAATCGAAAGTCTGAGTCCAGACGAATGCTTTGAATTACTTGGCCAAGCAGCCGTTGGCAGGCTAGCCGTCATTGTCGAGGACCATCCGGACATTTTCCCCGTGAACTACGTCGTGGACCACGGATCAATCGTCTTCCGCGCAGGCACCGGCACGAAATTCTGGAACACGATGCGCCATCCCTGCGCGCTCGAAATCGATGGTTTCGATGCGGGCACCGAGAAGGCCTGGAGCGTCGTCGCCAGAGGGCAGGCGCACTTCATCGTCGACCTGCGTGAAAAGGCGGCAGCCGATGCCCTCCACCTGGATCCCTGGCAGCCGGGCAGCAAGAGCCACTATCTGCGTTTGACCTTGGATGCCCTCACTGGTCGACGGTTCACAGCCACCCGGCCCGATATCTGGAACACTCCCTTGTGGGATGCGCGCTCCGAGCTGTTCCACTGACTTTTGCTGCCGGCGTCGCCGACGGTACCTCTTGCCCTAGCTTGATGGAGCATCATGAAAGCACTCGTCTATGGCGGACCCGGACAAAAGTCCTGGACGGACGTCCCTGATCCCCACATCGTCAACCCCACCGACGCCGTCGTCCGCATCGATACCACCACAATCTGCGGGACGGACCTCCATATCCTCAAAGGCGACGTTCCGGCGGTCCAGGAGGGCCGGGTCCTCGGGCATGAGGGCGTCGGAACGGTCACCGAAGTGGGTTCGTCCGTCACCGGGCTCAGGACCGGAGACCGCGTCCTCATTTCCTGCATCAAGTCCTGCGGACATTGCGGCAACTGCAAGAAGGGCCTCTACTCGCACTGCTCCGGGGAGGAGGGCCAAGCAGGAACCGGTTGGATCTTTGGCCATCTCATTGACGGCACCCAAGCCGAGTACGTGCGTGTCCCCTACGCGGACAACTCGCTCTACAAACTGCCCCACGGGGTCACCGATGACCAAGCCGTCATGCTCTCCGACATCCTGCCCACGGCGTTCGAGATCGGAGTCCAAGCCGGTCGCATCAAGCCAGGCGACGTCGTCGCCGTCGTCGGAGCGGGCCCCATCGGCCTCGCCGCGATAGCCACATCAGGCCTCCACGGCGCCGCCACCATCATCGCCATAGACCCGGACGAAGGGCGCCTTCTCCGGGCCCGGGAGTTCGGCGCAACGGGGGTCGTGAACCCCTCCGGTCCTGCTTGGATCAGCGACGTCATGTCCTTCACCGACGGCGCAGGAGTGGATGTCGCCATCGAAGCAGTCGGGATCCCGGACACCTTCGATATGGCCTTGCGGCTCGTGCGCCCCGGCGGGAATGTGGCCAACATCGGCGTGCACGGAAAGTCCGTTGAACTGCGCCTCCAGGACCTCTGGATCCGCAACATCAACATCAGCATGGGCCTCGTCAACACCAACACGACGCCGATGCTCCTCCGCCTGGTGGCCCAGCACAAGATCCCCGCCGAGAAATTCGCGACGCACCACTTCACCCTGGGACAGATCATCGATGCTTACGACACTTTCTCAAGGGCGGCTGAAACACACGCCCTGAAGGTCATCCTCAGCCGGGAATCCCACCACTAGGCAACCCCCAACACCTCTATTTCAACCTCCCTGAGGCCCTTCCCTGAGGAGGCACACCCAAGCAGGGCGGCTCCCATGGCCTTGATTCTCCGTTTTCCCCTTGTAGCGTCCACGCTCCTCGCCGGAGTGTGCGTCGGGGTACTGTGGGGCCTCGGTCAAATGCCAGCGGCACAGGCAACAGCGACTATCTATGCGCTAACCGTGGCCGTGTACCGTGCCGTGTCCATGATCAGGGATCTCTTCCGGGGACGGTGGGGCATCGACCTGTTGGCGGTGACGGCCATCGCCAGCACCCTCGTGGTCGGAGAATACCTTGCCTCCCTCATCATCGTCCTCATGCTCACGGGAGGAGACGCCCTGGAGGAATTTGCCCACGGAAGGGCTACGCACGAACTGAAAGCCCTCCTTGAGCGGGCTCCGCGGACCGCGCACCGCGAGACCCCGGGCAACCCGGTGGAAGAGGTTCCCGTGGGGAGCATCCGCTCCGGAGACACACTGTTGGTCAAACCCTCCGAAATCGTCCCAGTAGACGGTCTCTTGCTCTCCCCTGCCGGGACTTTCGATGAATCCTCCTTGACTGGCGAAAGCCTGCCGGTCGAGCACGGCAAGGGCGACCCCGTCATGAGTGGATCAGTTAACGGCGACGAAGCCGTTCGCGTTGTTGCAAGTGCCACCGCTGCAGACTCCCAGTACAGCCGGATCGTGGCCCTGGTCCAAGAAGCCGCGGCGAGCCGCGCCCCCACCGTCAGGCTTGCGGACCGATACGCCGTTCCCTTCACGATATTCGCCTTCCTGCTGGCAGGAATCGCATGGTACTTCAGTCACGATCCGGAACGGTTTGCCCAGGTGCTCGTCGTTGCGACACCGTGTCCCTTGTTGATCGCAGCACCTGTGGCGTTCCTTGCCGGCACCAGCCGGGCAGCCCACTCGGGAATCATCATCAAGAATGCCGGCACACTCGAACAACTCGCCCGCGTCAGGACGGCGGTCTTCGACAAGACCGGGACACTGACGCACGGCCGCCCCACGCTGCACGCCATACGGGTTTCCGCGACCGCCACGCCAGGCATGTCAGCCGATCGGATACTGCAACTCGCAGCGTCCGCTGAACAGTCGTCCTCGCATGTGCTGGCAGCCTCCGTGATTGATGCAGCACGGACCCGCGGCCTCCATCTGTTGCCCGTCACCAGCGCCAACGAGCACGCGACCCAGGGGGTCACGGCAGTCTGCGGAAGCCAGACTGTAAAGGTGGGCAAAGCTGCCTTCGTCGGCCCAGCCACAAGCGGCTTCGAGAAGGCAGACGTGGCCAGCGGACAACTTGGGATCGCCGTCGGCGTGGACGGGCACTTCGCTGGAACGCTGATCATGAGCGACCCTTTGCGGGAAAACGCGGTGGCCACCCTGGCCCAGCTGCGACGCCTCGGGGTGCGGGAAACCATGGTCCTGACTGGCGACACCCGTTCCACCGCCTCACATATTGCGGCCGAAGCCGGGATAACCCGGGTCCTGGCCGATTGCCTGCCTGCCGACAAGGTGGCCGCCGTCGCCGAATTGAACGACCGACCGGTCCTGATGGTCGGTGATGGAGTCAACGACGCACCTGTCCTCGCCGCGTCCGACGTCGGTGTAGCAATGGGTGCCCGGGGAGCAACCGCGGCCAGCGAATCGGCCGACGTCGTCATCATGCTCGATGACCTATCCAAGGTGGCCGCTGCCGTTGACATCGGCCGGCACACCATCCACATCGCCCGCACCAGCATCTGGACAGGCATTCTCCTTAGCGTGGGGTTGATGGCCGCGGCAGCATACGGCTTCGTCCCGGCGGTTGCCGGGGCTCTCCTGCAGGAGTTGGTAGATCTCGCGACCATCTTGAATGCCCTCCGGGCCTTGGGGCACAGCCGAAAACCGGGGGTCGATTCGCCAGGGCGTGTCCCCCTTGACCGGCTCCGAAAATTGGACCGCGACTTTCGGCCCTAGCCTGCCGGCCGCCCGCCCGACAGGGTGGAGCAACCAAGGCCGGTTGCTTCCGCCCGGCGGCTATGTTTGCACAACCGGGCGGGTTATCAGCGTCGGGCACTGGACGTTGAGCAGCACATGCTGAGCCACAGAGCCGACGAGCACGCGGGCACCGCCTCTTCCTTTGCAGCCCATGACCAGCAGCCGTGCACGGGTACTGGCATCCAGGAGCGCTTCGGCCGGCGCACGCTCAAAGTCCAGGATCTTGAGTATGGCCAAACCCGGGTGCCGCCCCTCCAGGCCGTGGACCGATTTGGACAACAGCGCGTGCCCATCGAGTCCAGGTTCTGCAGGCCCGGTCCCGCGCACTGATCTCCCGGACGGTGCAGGAGCGCGGCCGCTACCGGCATGGACGATCACGAGTTCCTGCCCCATTCGCTGCGCCTCGTCAGCTGCACACTCGACGGCGAGTTCGGAGTCCCGGGAACCATCGACACCAACTACTACGCCGGATGACTCGCGCGTTGAGGGGGCTGGCACAATCGCGACGGCGCAATGGCTGATGACCGCGATCTGAAAGCTGACCGAACCGAATCCTTCGCCGTGGTTGCCGGGGCGTCTATCGGTTCCCACGACGACCATTTCCGCATCCACAGAAAGCTTGCGCATGGTTTCGGCGGGCTCTCCGGAACTCAGTGTCGTCACTACCTCCAGGGAGGGAAACCGTGCGGCGACCCGCGCTGACTCGCCTTTCAGCAGGTCCTTTGCTTCTGCAGTCGCCCCATCGTGGAGGGCCTTCTCCGGGAACGCCCATGGCTCAGGAACGGCATGGACCAGGTTGAGCTGAAGACCAAGATCACGGGCCCGTTCGGCAGCCCAGTCCGCGGCAGCACTACCGACCACGGACCCATCGACACCAACGAGGATCTTTGTCTTCACGAGCCCACGTGCCTTCCCGGAACCAGCAGCAATCTCCCCCCAGTTTCGTCGGCTGCGTCGTTGACCTGCAAGGGCGTAAGACCCTCCCCGCGAGCGCAATTTCCGGGTTATGTTCCTCGAGGGGTATCGCGTTCCATGGTCGGGTGCCGCGTGGTCTTCCTGAAAGGACGTCAGAGTGCTGATCCTCGTATTGAATCCAGGTTCCTCATCCTTGAAGTACCAGCTACGGCGCCTCGGACCATCTGACCCGAGTCCCGGTATCCTGCTGGAACGGGCCATCAACAGCCCGCAAGAGGGCACGCTGGATCCAGTCTTCCTTGGAAACGTGTTCGACGTGGTCGATGCCGCCATTCGGGACATTACGGGCGGGGAACGCCCTGACGCCATCGGACACAGGGTGGTCCACGGCGGGGATCGCTTCAGTTCTCCGGTCCGTGTTACCCAGACCGTCATGGATGACATCCAGGAACTTGTCGAGTTTGCGCCGCTCCACAACGCGGCCAGCGCGACGTGCATGCGTGCCGCGGCCGCCCGTTGGCCGCGCACGCCCCAGGTGGCCGTATTCGACACGGCCTTCCACCGCACGATTCCCGACCATGCCTCCCGCTACGCCGTTCCGGACGAGCTGCATACGAAATACGGGATCAAGCGTTACGGTTTCCACGGGATCTCCGTCGAGATGGCTTGCCGCCATACGGGGACGTACCTCGGTGTCCCGCCGGGCGCCTTGAATGCGGTGGTGGCGCACCTTGGCAATGGCGCCTCGGTTACCGCCGTACGGGAGGGCCGCAGCGTCGACACGTCCATGGGCATGACCCCCCTGGAGGGGTTGGTCATGGGCACCCGTTCCGGCGATCTGGATCCGTCCATTGTCACCTTACTGCAGCGCCGCGGCCTCGGACCGGATGAAATCGACGAGCTCCTCAACCATCGGGCGGGCCTTCTGGGCCTGGCCGGATCGGCTGACATGCGCGCAATCCAGGACGCCGCACGGCAGGGTGACACCCGTGCGATCCTCGCTTCGGACATGGCCGCCTACCGGCTGGCCAAGTACATCGCCGCTTACAACATGGTGGTCGGCGGGGCTGCTGCCCTGATCCTTACCGGGGGCATTGGCGAACATTCCAGCCGGTTCAGGTCCCAGGTTGTGTCGCGGCTAGGGCCCCTCGGCCTCTTTGTCGACGAAGCCAGGAACCGCTCCGCCGAGACCGGCGTCCGCGTCATCAGCACGGACGCATCGGCTTTTCCGGTCCTGGTGGTCCCGAGCGACGAGGAACGCGCCATCGCCGAGGCGACGGCCGCCGTCGTGCTTTCGGACGAATCGGCGATTCGATGCCTCAACGAAGAGTGACTGATGGACGCCCTGGCGCAATCCCGGCAACGGGAGCGCTGAAGCGGGCGGCGCGGCGCGAGATGTGGTGGGTATCCGGCCGACGGCGCACCGGCGTCGGAAGCTCCGGCAGCTGCTGCGCGGCCCGGGCGAAGAACCATTGCTTGGCGACTTCCACCAGGACCATGTAGACGACGATCATTCCCAGTAGCGACAGGAAGAACGGCACCGGCAATGGATCGAAGCCCAGCAGGCCCGCCAGTGGTGACAACGGCAGGAAGATCCCCGCGGCCACCACTCCCAAGGATGCAGTCAACAGGCCAGCCGAAGGGCGGCTTCGCAGGAACGGGACCCGCCGGGTCCGGATGGCGAAAATGATGAGGGTCTGCGTGGCGATGGATTCGATGAACCAGCCTGCCCGGAACTCCCCCGGGACCGCGTTAAAGACGAACAGCATGAGCGCGAAGGTCGCAAAGTCGAAGAGTGAACTGATCGGCCCGAAGAGGAACATGAAGCGCCGTATGAACGCGATGTTCCAATGCGATGGTGCCAACAGCTGTTCCTTGTCCACGCGGTCGCCCGGGATGGCCAATTGGCCGCTGTCGTAGAGCAGGTTGTTGAGCAGGATCTGCCCCGGCAGCATGGGGAGGAAGCTCAGTACCACCGACGCCGTGGCGGCGCTGAACATGTTTCCGAAGTTGCTGGACGTACCCATCAGCACGTATTTGATGGTGTTCGCGAAGATCCTCCGGCCCTCCATCACGCCCTCGGCCAGGACTCCCAGGTCCTTTTCCAAAAGCACTATGTCGGCGGCGTCCTTGGCGACGTCGGTGGCGCTGTCCACGGAGATCCCGATGTCGGCTTTGTGAAGGGCCAGGGCGTCATTCACACCGTCGCCCATGAAGCCCACCGCTCCGCCGCTTTGGCGCAGCAGGGTGATGATCCGCGCCTTCTGGTCGGGCGAGACGCGGGCAAAGATGGTGGCTTCCCGGGCGGCCGCGGCCAGCTCGGTGTCTGACAATACGTCCACGTCGGCGCCGGTCAGGGTTCCGCCCGAAATCACGCCGAGTTCGGAGCATACTTTTTCGGCGACTTTGGCGTTGTCCCCGGTGGCGATCTTGACGGAGATACCCAGCGTGGCCAATTGTTCCAGGGACGCTCCCGCGTTTGCCTTGGGCCGGTCGAGGAAGACGAGGAAGCCTGCCAGGACGAGGTCCCTTTCGTCAGCAGGCGTGATGTTACTCATCCCCGTGGCTGGACGGGTAGCCACCGCGACGACGCGCGATCCGGCGTCGAACTGTTCGTCCAGCATGGCCTGCACGTTGGGCGACGTCGGCCCGCAGAGGGCGAGCACGTCCTCGGGGGCACCCTTGGTGACCAGGCGTGCGGGGCCGCCGGCTTCCCGCACCAGAACGCTGGTCCGGCGGCGCTGGTGGTCGAAGTCGATCAGGTCGAGGCGCTCAAAGCGGGTGGGATCAAACGGTGCCGCACCTGAGCTTTCCCATAATGCGGCATCCAGCGGATTCTGCCCGGCCGTGGATTGCTTGGCCTCGGAGTAGTCGGTTTCGGTGGCCAGCAGACCCAAGGTGAGGAGTTCGGCGTCGGAGACGTCCGGGGAGGCGGGCAGCGCGCCGATGAAGCTGATGCGCCCCTCGGTGAGGGTGCCCGTCTTGTCGGTAACCAGGATGTCCATGTCGCCCAGGTCCTCGATGCAAACCAGCCGTTTGACCAGGACCTTCCGCCGGGCCAGCTGGCGGGTGCCGGTAGCGAGGCTGGTGCTCACGACGGCGGGCAGCAGCTGCGGAGTGATGCCGACGGCGATTGCCAGGGAGAACAGCAGAGACTCGATCAGCGGGCGCTGCAGGAGCAGGTTCGCGATGAAGATGAGCGTGGTGAGCCCGATAGCCACCTGCAAAAGCAGGAACGAGAACCGCTTCAGCCCGAGCTGGAACTCGGTCTGGGGTTGCCGTTCTCCCAGGCCCAGCGCGATACGGCCGAATTCGGCGCGGCCGCCCGTGGCTACGACGACACCCGTGCAGCCGCCGGACTGGATGACGGTTCCCATGAAAACGCAGGATGCGAGGTCGCCCAGGGACGATCCGGGTGCCACGGGGGCGTGATCTTTGCCGGCTGGCAGGGACTCCCCCGTCAGGATGCTTTCGTCGCAGAGGAGGTTCTTGGTGCTCAGGAGGCGGATGTCGGCGGGGATGATGGCGCCCAGGCTCAGGTGTACGACGTCGCCCGGCACCAGAGCGGTGACGTCCACTTCCTGTGTGGTTCCGTCGCGCAGCACGACGGCGCGGTGGGTTACCCGGGAATGCAAGGCTTCGGAGGCCCGTTCGGCGCGGAATTCATTGGTGAAGCCCAAACCCACGCTGACCAGGAGGATCACGCCGATCACGATCGAATTCGTGGCATCGCCCAGGAAGAGGGAAAGCCCTGCCGTAATGATCAGCAGGATGAGGATGGGGCTGGCGAACTGCCGGCCCAATACCGCCCAACCGTTGGCCCGGTGCGTCCGGACGGCGTTCGGGCCGAGTTCTGCGAGGCGTTCCCCGGCTTCTTTGTTTGTCAGGCCGGCTGGGCTGGAGCCCAGACGTTCGAGCACCTGGTCCGGAGGAAGGCATGCGGCCTCGTTGATCGGCAGCTGCATGCGGTGCCGCTCCTTGACGTTGAGATCTGACATGCCGTATCCGTTCGAATGCGTTGCCTGAGGGAGTCGCCCTTGGGATAAGGGTACGGCTTGGGGAGGGAGGACGAGTGCCGTGGGTTGGGCTGTGTCGAGCGGTTGGAAATGGCTACGTCGAGGTGTGATAGCAGCCTCGCAGCGGCGCGGCCTAGGGCCCTATGGCCCTAACCGCCCCGGTGGTGCATCTGACACCGTGAAGACCAGAACAGTCCAGACGCCAGAAACGCGTGCATTCCACGCCGTCGAACCCGGAAGAGGCAAGCCCATGGAAACCGGAACCCCCGTCACCGGCGCGTCGGCCGAAGACTTCGAGCTGTTGAACCGGTACTGGTCCGCGGCCAATTACCTCACGGTGGCCCAGATCTACCTTCAGGAAAACCCTCTACTGAGAGAGCCCTTGCTCCCGCGCCACATCAAGCCCCGGCTCCTTGGCCACTGGGGAACCAGCCCCGGGCTGTCGTTGATCTATGCCCATTTGAACCGCCTGATCAGGCGAACCTCAGCGGAAGTCTTGTTCGTCGCTGGTCCAGGCCACGGCGGTCCCGCCGTCGTCGCCAACGTCTATCTTGAGGGCACCTACTCGGAGATCTATCCCAAAGTGGGGATGGACCTCCAGGGACTCCGGCGCCTTGTCCGGCAATTTTCGACGCCGGGCGGGATCGCGAGCCATGTCGGTCCGGCCACTCCCGGATCCATCCACGAAGGGGGCGAGCTTGGCTACTCCTTGATGCACGCCACGGGCGCGGCCATGGACAACCCCGGACTGATTGTCGCTTGCGTCATCGGCGATGGCGAAGCCGAGACCGGCCCGTTGGAGGCTTCATGGAAGGCGCCATCCTTCCTCAATCCCGCCCGCGACGGCGCCGTGCTACCGATACTCCATCTGAACGGATACAAGATCTCCGGACCGACCGTCCTGGGCCGCAAATCCGACGAGGACGTCGAAGCGCTGCTCAGTGCCCATGGCTGGGATCCGGTGACCGTCTCCGGCGAGGGCCCGGTGCTTGTCCACCGCGCATTGGCCTCCGCGGTGGACGAGTCTTATGGGCGCATCCGCGAACTGCAATCCACAGCGCGTAGCCAGGGCGTGCACGGCCCCGCGCGATGGCCTGCCATCATCCTGCGGACGCCAAAAGGGTGGACCGGGCCAGCCATGGTGGACGGGCTTCCCGTCGAAGGAACCTTTCGCTCCCACCAAGTGCCCTTGGCAAACGTTCGCGAGAATCCCGAACACCTGTCGCAGCTTGAGGCCTGGATGCGCTCCTACCAGCCGGAAACTCTCTTCGACGACGCGGGCCGGCTCGTCTCCGAACTGGCCGCGCTTGCTCCGGAGGGCAGTCTTCGCATGGGCGCAGCCCGCGCGGGCCGGGGCGGGACAGGGACTGTCCTTGAGATCCCCGGGCTGGAACAGTACGCGGTACCGGCGGCCCCGCGGGGGTCGGTCGTCCACGAAACCACCCGGCCGCTCGGGGAACTGCTCCGGGATGTCTACATCGCTACGGCCCCGGATCCGCGGTTCCGGCTCTTCTGCCCGGACGAAACCAACAGCAACCGGCTCGGGGCTGTCTTCGAGGCCACTGACCGTTGCCTTCTGCAACCGGCCAGGGCCGGCGATCATGCCGCGACGGAAGACCACGTCTCGCCGGGAGGCAGGGTCATGGAAGTCCTGTCCGAACACCTGTGCCAGGGTTGGCTGGAGGGATACCTCCTCACGGGCCGCCATGGACTGTTCGCCAGCTATGAGGCCTTCGCGATGGTCAGCGCGTCGATGACCGTCCAACACGCCAAATGGCTCCAGCATGCGAGGGAACTTGAATGGCGAGCCCCCGTGCCGAGCCTGAACATTCTCCTGACCTCCACCTGCTGGCGCAACGACCACAACGGATTCAGCCACCAAGGGCCCGGACTGATCGATACGGTGCTGTCCCTGTCGGGCACCGTCACCCGCGTCTACCTGCCACCGGACGCAAATACCCTCCTCGTCACTGCCGACCACATCCTTCGCAGCAAGGACTACGTCAATCTGGTGGTCGTAGACAAACAACCGCACCCGCAGTACCTCACCCTGGAGGAGGCGAGGCGCCACGCCGAGGCAGGAGCGTCCATCTGGTCTTGGGCCGGGAACGAGCAGTCCTTCGGCGGCGAGCCCGACGCCGCCCGGGCTGTGCCCGACGGCGCCCGGGCTGTGCCCGACGTCGTCCTGGCCTGTGCAGGGGACATCCCCACCCAGGAGACGCTGGCCGCAGCCTGGTTGCTGCAAGAACATCTGCCCGGACTCGTGGTCCGCGTTGTTAACGTCATGGATGCCATGGTCCTCCCGCCCCGCGACGCCCACCCCCATGGACTCTCCAGTGAGAAGTTCGAAGAGCTGTTCACGGCAGACCGAGAAGTCATCATGGCCTGGCACGGCTACGCCCGGGCCCTGCACCAACTCCTGCATGGAAGACCCCGCCCGGAACGGTTCCATGTCCGCGGCTACAACGAACAAGGAACCACAACCACCCCCTTCGACATGGTGGTCCTGAACAAGATGAGCCGCTACCACCTGGTCCTGGAAGCGTTGCGTCGCATTCACCGGCAGGTCGGAGGCGCGGACGAACTGGTCGACTTCTGCCGCAGGCAGCTGGATGCACATGCGCGATACATCCGGGAACACTTCGAAGACCTCCCGGAAATACGGAACTGGTCCTGGACGCCGCACCTTCCCTAGCGGGAGGAAAAGGAAGGTGCCGTCGAGGAGAAGTGCGGAAAACTGTGACCCAACAACCAGCCCTGAACCATCCCGGTGCCGAGGTGGGCCGCTCCCCCGCTGGATCCGGGTTGTCCAGCGCCGAGGTCCTGGCCCGGACGGAAGCAGGACTCGTCAACACCGTTTCGGAGGCTCCAAGCAGAACGCTCGGGTAGATCTTCCGGGCAAACCTCCTGACGCTGTTCAACGTGATCGTGGGCTGCAGCTTCGGCCTGCTGCTTCTTCTGGGCCAGCGGAAGGATGCGCTCTTTGGGCTGGCAGCCGCGGGCAATATCCTCATTGGTGTCGTTCAGGAATACCGGGCCAAAAAGTCACTGGATCGACTCGCGATTCTCGACGCCTCCCCCGCCCGGGTGGTTCGCGACGGCACGGCGCAGGATGTTGACCTGCAAGACGTCGTCCGCGACGACGTGCTCGTGCTGCGAGTCGGCGACCAGGTGCCCGCGGATGCTTCCATCATCGACGGCGAAGGCCTGGAACTTGACGAATCGCTCCTCACCGGCGAATCACATCCCGTGAGCAAGGGACCGGGATCCGAAGTGCTCTCCGGCTCCAGCGTCGTCGCCGGGAACGGCAGGGCCCGGGTTGTCCGGGTCGGCGCCGACTCCTTCGCCAGCAAACTGACCGCCGAGGCCAAACGCTTCTCTATGGTCAACTCCGAGATCCGCAATAGCCTCAACAGGATCCTCCGTTGGATCACCTGGCTGTTGCCGCCCGTCATGATTCTTGTCATCAACGGGCAAATGCAGGCGAGCGGTGGTTGGGAGCAAGCCATCACAACCGGAAGCTGGAGGACCGCTTCCGTGGGGGCGGTCGCCAGCGTCATAGCCATGATCCCGCCGGGCCTGGTGCTCCTCTCCAGCGTCGCTTTCGCTGTCGGCGGGCTGCGGCTGGCCCGTCAGGAAGTCCTGATCCAGGAGTTGGCGGCCGTTGAAGGCCTCGCTCGTGTGGACGTGTTTTGCCTGGACAAGACCGGCACCCTCACCGAAGGCAAGCTCGTGTTCGACGGCGTCCACGAGGCCGGTCCGTCGCCGCAACCCGGGTGGAGGGAGGTTCTGGGCTGGTTCGGGACCGACCCGCAGGCCAATGCCACCGCCCGGTGCCTTGCCGATGCCTTCCCCTCGGGCACCAGCCTTCGCCCGAGCTCGACGGTGCCGTTTTCTTCTGCACGGAAATGGAGCGCCGTCAGCTTCGGCTCAGACCAATTCGTCGGCGGCACCTGGGTGCTGGGCGCTCCGGAGATTGTCCTTCGCGAAGACACCCCAGGCACAGCTCGCATTGTTGGGGCAGCAGGCCGCTTGGCCTCAACCGGCCTGCGCACCATGGCCCTGACCTACTTGCCCGGCCCGTTGCCGGCACGGGCCGCAGCGGAGGATCAACCCCCGGCCGATTGTGCCCCGGTATGCCTGCTGACCTTCCGGGAGAGCGTGCGCCCGGATGCTGCAAAGATCCTTGACTACTTCCGCGAGCAGGACGTGAAGGTGAGGATTTTCTCCGGCGACGATCCCCGCACCGTTGCCGCCGTCGCCCGCGAGGTCGGGCTGGACGCGGAATACGGGTACGACGCACGGGAATTGCCGGTCGATCCGGACCTGCTGCTGGAAGCTCTGGAAAACAACGTGGTATTCGGGCGTGTCTCCCCGGAACAAAAGAAGGACATGGTCCTTGCACTGCAGCGGGGAGGCCATACTGTCGCGATGACCGGGGACGGGGTCAACGACGCGCTGGCACTCAAGGAAGCGGACATAGGTATCGCCATGGACTCCGCCGCGGCCGCCACCAAGGCCGTGTCCCGCCTTGTCCTCCTGGACGGACGCTTCGACAGGCTTCCCGGCGTGGTTGCGGAAGGCAGACGGGTCATCGCGAATATTGAACGGGTTTCGGTCCTGTTCCTTAGCAAGACCGCCTACGCCATCGTCCTCTCCGCCACCTTCGGAGCACTTCTGTGGGACTTCCCGTTCCTGCCGCGCCAACTCTCCGCCACAGACGGCCTCACCATCGGAATTCCGGCGTTCTTCCTTGCGCTCATGCCCAACAACCGCCGCTACACCCCGGGATTCCTCAAACGCTCCCTCTCCTTCGCCGTGCCTTCCGGGTTCGTCGTCGCTGCCGCCGTCCTTGCCGTCAACGTCTACGCAACGGTTGTCGGTGCGCACACGGTCAGTGCCACCCGCACAGCTTCCGTTCTCGCGCTATCACTCACGGGTCTATGGATACTGGCAGCCATTTCGCGCCCGCTCAACCTGCGACGCGCAACCATCGTCGGAACGATGTACCTGGGCTTGGTCTTCGTGGTGGGAACGCCCCTCCTCCAAGACTTCTTCGGCTTGGAATGGCCACGGAACGATCTTTTAATGACGGCACTTGGAAGCGCGCTCGGCGGAATCCTGGCTATCGAAGCCCTTCACCTGTTCCAGAGCCGGCGAAACGCGCGGAACTAGCCCGCGCCGCGGAAGCCCTGCTCATTGCCGGCGCCGTAGAGCAGCCCGGCGCGCCGTGAGCTCCGTTTCGTCAATCTCGCCCCGGGCGAAGCGCTCATTGAGGATACGTTCGGAATCATCAACGGCTGGCCCCTGGAAACCCCGTCCGCCCGTGTGGTTCCCCCGCAGCAGGAGGACAACCAAGGTGGCAATGCCACCCCAGAACAGCAACATCATCAGCCCCATGGCGATCCAGCCGCCGATGCCGATGCTTCCACCCCATCCCCACATCATGGCCAATTTCCCTTTTGAACTGGATTGCGTACCTGGGTCCAGTGTCGCCCGTTTCCGGTCCGTTCCACAGGGCATTTAGTCACACCGCCGGGCCTTTCGGCCCTACAGCAGGAGAATGGCCCCCAATAGGCTGCTGGGAGTTGTAGGTGTTCACACCCGCGATCAGGTGCCCGAAAGACGAGCTAGACACATAGGAGCAGGCATGTCACTCCCCAGCATGGACGCAGGCCGCGTTGACGGCGGACTGCACGTCGCGGAAGAACTTAGCCAGGAACGGTGCTGGGATCTTTTGCGTTCAAATACCACTGGCCGCTTCGGTTTTCTCCAGCAAGGCCGGGTGATGATCCTCCCCGTGAACTACTTGGTGGACGGCCAGTCCATCTACTTCCGCACTGCCGGGGATGGATCCATCGCCGAGGCAGTCCCGTCGCTCGAGTCGTCCTTTCAGATCGACGATTCACGTGCCGATCGCAGCGAAGGTTGGTCTGTGCTCGTCAGTGGGGCTTCCTCCCGCGTTGAGGATCAGGACCTGCTGACCAGGCTGTGGGGAAAGGTCATGGCGGAGCCTTGGGCCGGTGGAGAACGGAATCTCTTTATCCGGATCCACGCCGAGAGTGTCACCGGACGCCACGTGCATCTGGAGTGAGCTTCTGGAGTAAGACTGGAGCCGCTCCCCATTCAATCACCCTCGCGGGTAAGGAGACCATGGACGCCGCGGAAGAAATCATCGTTGGCTACGACGGGTCCGCCGGGGCTGTCCCGGCTGTCCGCTGGGCTGCCCGCCAGGCGGCCCAGCGGAACTGCGGACTGCACGTGGTCCACAGCACCCTGTGGCCGGCAATCACCCATGATCTGGGTCCCGTGCCTGGCATCGAAGGCAGCGGGTTGCGACGCGCGGCCGAGGACATTCTGGCCGAGGGCGTGGCACAGGTCCTCGATGCGGTTCCCGGATTGGCCGTCAAGACGACGCTGTTCTATGGGTGGCCAGCCGAACACCTCAGGACACTCTCTTCCGGCGCCGCCTTGCTCGTCATTGGAACCAGGGGCGCGGGGGGCTTCATGGGACTGCTGATCGGCTCCGTCAGCTTGGAACTCGCGGCAACAGCCGATTGCCCCGTCGCTGTCATCCGCGGCGGAGAACACCTGGGCGGTCCGGTTGTGGTCGGCGTCGACTTCGACGATTGGGAGCTGCCGCTTCGGCATGCCTGCGACCTGGCGGCCTTGTCCGGGACTCCCCTTCGATTGGTGCACGTCCGGAAGAAGCACCGGATTCCACGCCCTATCCCTGACGCGGCGACGTCGGCCCAAGACCATGTGGAACCACGAATCCAGGCGCTTCTTGACTCTGCGGCGCAGAGCGCCCACCAAACAATTCCGGACCTCGACGTCCAAAAAAGATCGCCGGTTGGAACGTCCATCCCTGGGTCCATTTTGGCGGAGGCTCAAGATGCGTCCATCATCGTCGTCGGGACGAAAGGACGCGGACTGGTTCGGGGCACTATCGGTTCAACTGCCCATGCTGTCCTTCATCACGCCGCATGTCCGGTCCTGTTGGCGCGCCGGCCAAGCCAAGGCCCCGGTGAATCAGATTCATCCCGGTGAAGCAGATGTTGTTCAGTACAAGTCGCCAGGGGCCAGCTCGTCGTTTTCCGGGCCCCGGTGAATCCGTCTCCCGGTGATGGACGTCGGGACGATTTCAACGAACACCCGCTTCTTTGTGGAGGTCAATTGTTGGCGGGGAATCCTTTCGGCGGCTTCAATCTCGGCACCGGATTCAAGTTGCCGCGCCTTGCCTTTAACTACGACGCTCCAGACGGATTGGCTACCGACCCCGTCAGTTTCCAACGCAACTTTGTCATTGATCGTGAGCGCGAATAGCTTCTCCCCTGGATTTGTCCGGAGGAGGATCTTCCCGTCGTGGGCAACGAAATTGATCGGATAGATCTCAGGTTCGTTGGCGATGCTCAATGCCAACCGCCCCAACGTCGCACCCAAAAGGATATTCCAGCATTCTTCCTCGTTCAGGACTTCCACGGGGTTTGCGGTATCCGGTGACATGGCGGGTCCTTTCGATGGTCGGCAATCCAAGCCCTTCCAGCATGCATGCGGCCGGCGCTATCCAATAGGGCCCTTGGACCCGTGTCTGTTGGCCGGCAAGCTTGTAGCGTCATGCATAGGAAGGCTTCCCATAGAAGGTTCGTCTTTCATCGAAAGAGGCCGTGATGCTCGGAATAAGGATGCTCGGAATACACCAGGCGGATGCCGGAATGCCGGATACCGGAATCTATTTCCAGTGGGGTGACTTCCTGATCCAATTCGGCAATCTGGTGGTCATTGCCACGATGGTCGTGCTATTCATTCTCGCCTTGGTGATTCCGTTTCCACACGGTAGGAAACGGAAATGACTGCCGACCACGGCCCGGTTTCGACTACCGACGACGGCGAACCACGATTCTCCACTTGGACAGGAAAGGCCCGGGGCTGGGCGTTGCGCCGGCTACCGCCGGACAAGCTGCTTCCTGAAGGCCAGCCGAGTTTCGTGTCGTCCTGGATTTACGTCTTCGGCATGGGCGCCGTTGCCGCGTTCGTCTACATCCTCGCTTCGGGCGCTGTGCTGGCCCTGAATGGGCCCACGTGGTTCCATGCCTCGGCCTTAGGGCGTTTCATTAACAGCACCCATCTGTGGAGCGTTGAACTGTTCTTCATGTTCATGGTGATCCACCTCTGGGGCAAATTCTGGATGGCCGCCTGGCGGGGCGGGCGCGTGCTGACCTGGATCACCGGGATGGTCGCGTTCGTCGTCTCGATCGTGACCGCCTTTACCGGTTACCTGCTTCAAAGCAATTTCGACTCGCAGTGGATCGCCTTCCAAGCCAAAGACGCCCTTAACGCCGTCGGTGTGGGCGCATGGTTCAACGTCGCCGATCTGGGCCAGATACTCATGTGGCACATCACGCTCCTCCCACTGGCCGTGGCCGTCGTTGTCGCCCTCCATGTTGTTCTCGTGCGGATGCACGGCGTGGTGCCCCCGTTGGAGGCTGCCGAATCTGACGCCCAGCTACGCTCACCAGCGCCAAACCCGGCAACTGACAGCGAGGACAAAAAGTGACCAAATCCCCAGCGTCAACCTCGTGGCGCACGCGAAACGACATCGCCAGCAGGCCATGGCCCGGCACGACGCGCGAATATGACCTGTTCAAGGAACTTGTTGTTGGGCTGGTGGTTGTTGGCTTGCTTGTCCTGGGACTCTCAGCGGTTTTCAGCTCGCCGGACGAACCAACGGTTACCCTGAAGTCCTGGGCCATGGCCGACCCTGCGGACTTCGTGGCGACAGCCACCACGGAACTCGGGGGCACCAGCGGCACCGCGGGATATGGGCCGCCCTACAACTCGACGCCCGATGCCACCCAAAAACTCGGACCGATCGACCTGCAGAGCCTTTCCGGCGTACGGCTTCCGATCGACACCGCCAACGACTTCATCATCGGCCCGCTCCAAACCCTACCGAACCCTCCGGCGGCCATCGACGAATGGACCAAGGCAAGCGACGCCCAACACGCTGCCTGGACCACCGCGTACGGGGATGCACTCAGCAAAGCCCCGGACAACGACCCGGCGAAGGTTCCGCCCGGCGACTACGGCCCGGTACCCGCCCTCACCGGAGCCCTTCTGGCCATGGCGCAGCAAGGGACCCTTGATCCGGTCCTGGGCGCAAAGGGTTCGTTCTACAACACCGATTACAAAGCCAGCATCTTGTTCCTCGGCGACGGCACCTACTTCCCTGGCCTCGCCGACGCCCAGCATCTGACAGGCGACCAGTGGGGAATGATGAATGAAACCGGCAACTACCCCGGCCAGTCGTGGCTGTGGCTCTTCTCGGCCCTCTACCAAGTGGAACCCTTGAAATCATCGCCAGACGCAGATGTCCTCGTCGTGTTTTCCATGGTGATCTTGACACTCCTCCTCACCCTGGTGCCCTTCATCCCCGGGCTCAGGTCATTGCCTCGCCGCATCCCCGTGCACCGCCTGATCTGGCGGGACTACTACAAGCACCGCTAGGCCAACGCGCGAACTGCACCGGAATACAAGGGCCTTTAGGCTATTCAAAACTTTGTGAAAACTGCGTACCTTTGTGTCATGGACACCGTGATCCAGACTGTCGATTTGCACAAGAACTTCGGGCGCGTCAAAGCGCTCGACGGCCTCGACCTCGAGGTCCACAAGGGCGAGATCCACGGCTTCCTCGGGCCGAACGGCGCGGGGAAGACCACCACGCTACGTATCCTTCTCGGTCTGGCCCGGCCGTCGTCGGGCAGCGCGAGCGTCCTGGGCATGCATCCCTGGGCAGACGCCGTCGAACTTCACCGGCGCGTCGCGAGCATCCCGGGAGACGTGAGCCTCTGGCCCAACCTCTCTGGCGGCGAGGCCATCGACCTCCTCTCCCGCCTCCGCGGGGGCGGCGTGGACCATGCTGCCTTCAAAGAGCGCAAGCATCACCTCTGCGAACTCTTCGACTTCGACCCGGGCAAGAAGGGCCGCGCCTACTCGAAGGGAAACCGCCAGAAGGTCGCGCTCATCTCGGCCCTCGTCATGGACGCCGAGTTGTATCTCCTCGACGAGCCGACGAGCGGTCTTGACCCGCTCATGGAGGCAGTCTTCACGCGCGAGATCCGGCGGATCGTGCACGAGAACGGCGCCACAGTCCTGCTCTCAAGCCACATCCTCTCCGAAGTCGAGCAGCTCGCCAACCGCGTAAGCATCATCCGCGCCGGCCGGATCGTCGACGGGGGCACACTCGACGCACTGCGCCACCTCACGCGCACGGAAATCTCGTTCGCGCAGGACAGTGTTGACACCCACGCACTGGACACGCTGTCGCAGGTCCACGATCTCACCGTGGCCGACGGGCGCGTCAAGTTCGGCGCCGATTCCGATCGCGTCCACGAGGTCCTGCCGCTTCTGGGCAGCCTCGGGGTCAAAGGCCTGCTCATCGCTCCGCCGTCGCTCGAAGAACTCTTCCTGCGCCACTACGGCGACACGGTCGCCCCGCCTGCCCTGCAGGCAGCGGACGACGGCGGCAGCCACCATAGGCGCCACCGCGCCGCGGCGGGAGCCTGAGATGGGCGCATTGTGGATCCTTTACCGGCACCGCTTGCGCAGGGACCGCTGGCAGGTGATTGTCTGGGTCCTCTCGATCGGAATGCTCGCACTATTCGCCGTCGCGGCCATAGCGAAGACCTTCGGCGACGACGCGACGCGCGCGCAGGTGCTTCAGCTCGCGACCGCGGCTCCCGCGATCCTTGTGCTGCGCGGCCTCCCCCGCGGTCCGGCGCTCGATTCGTTCACGTTCTTCGAAATCTTCGCGTTCCTGGGCGTCCTTGCCGGACTCATGAATACATTCATGGCCGTCCGGCACACCCGGGCAGAAGAGGAATCAGGGCGGGCCGAGCTCGTGTCCGCGACGGCCGCCGGACGGTGGGCCCCGCTCGGAGCCACTGTCCTTCACGGCGCGGTGGCCAACGTGCTCATGGCCGTCGCTACGGCACTCGGCTTCACGGCCGGAGGGCTTGACCCGGCCGGCTCGCTTTTGGCCGGTTTCGCGACGGGCGCCGTGGGCTTCGCCTTCCTCGGCGTGGGCCTGCTGGCCTCCGAGTTCTTCAGCACATCGCGGGGGGCCAACGGCATCTCGTCGGCCATCGTGATGCTCGCGTACCTGCTGCGCGGGTTCGGCGACGCCACCGGACAGGTCAGCCCCGACGGGACGACCATGACGGCCGCATGGCCGAGCTGGATCTCCCCCATTGGCTGGGGCCAACAAACCTTCGCCTACACAGGCAACCGATGGTGGCCATTGCTCCTTCCCCTCGCACTCTGGGCGGCGTGCACCGCCGTCGTCGTTGCCGTCATGGCGCGCCGTGACGTCGGCGCGAGCGTGCTCGCAGGGCGATCCGGACGAGCCGACGCCCGGCCCTGGCTGCGCGGAAGTTTCTCGCTCGCCCTACGCCTGCAGCAGGGAGCAATCATCGGCTGGTGCATAGGCGGCCTAGCGATGGGCCTGGTCACGGGCTCGCTTGGTTCCGCAATCCAGTCCTCCATCACCTCCAACCCCCAAATCACGGCCGTCCTCCGCGGCATGATCGAAGCACAGGGCACGTCAATGACCCAGCTCCTCGTCGCGGCGCTGTTCGAGGTAGCCGGAATACTTGCCGCGGTGTGCGGTCTGCAGGCCGTTCTTCGCCTCCGACAGGAGGAGGTGGCCGGAACCGCCGAGCCCGTGGTGTCCGAGGCCGTGGGCCGGATGCGCTGGCTGGGCAGCTTCGTCGGACTCGGCGCCGTCTCGGTCGTGCTTGTCATGGGGTTCACCGCCCTCGGGGCCTGGGTCTCCCTGGTAGCCTCCGGGGACACCTCGAGTGCAGTCGGCGAGGTCTGGCAAACCGCCGTCGACCAGCTTCCCGCAGCACTCATCTACCTTGCGCTGCCCGCCGCAGTGTTTGTTGTCTGGCCCCGTGCCACGGTCCCTGCCGGGTGGGCGCTTCTGGGCGTCGGCGTCGTCCTCGGGATCTACGGCGGCATGCTCGGCCTTGACCAGAAGGTCCGCGACCTCTCACCGTTTACCCACAGCCCCGTCACCACCAGCAGCGGGACCGACTGGAGCGGCGGGTTCTGGATGCTCGGCATTGCCGCGGTCCTCACGGCATTCTCGCTCGTGGCCGTGCGCCGCCGGGAGGTAGGCACGGCGTGACAGATCCCGGCAGCAAGCGTATGCCCGACTCCGCCGAGACGTCCGCGGCCGTACTCACGGCCGCGGGCTTCCCCAAGATGCCGGCCCGCGCCCTCATGGCCCTTGTGGTCTCTGACGACGGCTCGCTGACTGCGGCCGAACTCTCCGAGATACTGGGCGCGAGCGCCGCCGCCGTCTCCGGCTCCGTGCGGTACCTGCAGACCGTCGGATTCGTGCATCGGGTCTCTCAACCCGGCAGCCGCCGTGACCGCTACGCCCTCCCCGACAACGCGTGGTACGTCGCTTCCCTTCGGCAGAACCCCGTGTACAAGCGCCTTGCTGACCTCGCCGACTCCACTGCTTCAAGCCTCCCGGAGGGGTCAGCGGCGAAGGCCCGGGTGGACGAGATGGGCGCCTTCTACCGTTTCCTCATGACCCGGCTGCCCGGGCTCCTCGATGAGTGGGAACACACGCGGGTCAGGGCCTAGGCTCCCCGGACATTGCCTGAGTCTCAAGCCTGGGGCGGGTACGGCTGCGGCGGGTTCGGCGGATACGGCGGCGGAGAGGCCTGCACCATTCGGTCGAAGCGCTGACCACTGGGATTGGCCGGCAGGAGCACAAACACGAGCAGTGCGATCCAACCGAGCACTGGGACCAGTGCGAGCAACAAGAAGAGCGCACTGAGATTCGCGTCGTGCAGGCGCCGCGCGGCCAAGGCGAGCGAAGGCACAATCGTCGCCAGGAACCACAGTCCGCCAAGTGCCGTCGAGGTGCTCGTGTTGCCGTTCCCTGTGGCCCCGGCCGCATTGATGACCCCTGAGACGACGGCTGAAGCGAGGAACCACCACCAATACTCACTGCGGCTCGCGCGGCCGTGGAAGATTGCGTACTTTTTCCAGAATCGTTTAACGGCCTCGATCGGCGGGGCTCCATAGTAGGGCAGTCCAAGCGGGACTCCACCCGGAGGAAAATTCTGGGGCTGATAGCTGGACATCATTCAAACCCTTCCATGCAGACTTATTCGACACCGGCATGCTAGAACCGGCAGGCCCGTCAGAACAGGGCACAAAGCCCCGCATCGGGCAACGGACACAGGCCAGGATCCGCGGGTGCGTTCGATCGCTGGCACGGTGCCCGCAAGAAGCTTCTCTTGCGGGACTTCCGGCACTGCCGGGCCGGGCCAAACGAGCAGAAAATGGTGCGCACAGCACCCGGACAGTGGGAGCCACATTTCATGGAGGCGGACTAAGTCATGAAAAAACCAATCGTTGTCGGCGTCGTTGACACCCAGGCGAGCCGGGCCGCGCTGGCTTGGGCAATGGACCGGGCGGCTCGACGGAAACTGCCGGTGCTGCTCGTTCACTCGGTCGACAGTCGATGGCTCGACGAATCAGTTAGTACGAACGAGGTGGTCAGAACCGCAGCAAACGAGCTGCTGAGCAAAACCGCGGCATATGCAGGCGAATTGGAGCCATCGGTCCAGATAAAGACCGTGCTTTTCTCCGGTAGCCCCGGGCAGGCGCTCAGGAAGCACTCGAAAGGGGCCTCGATGGTTGTCATCGGAACCGGGCACAACTGGCCTGGAGGACCCGTCGCTGACAGGGCGCTGCAGATCGCCGCCGTCGCCGTGTGCCCTGTGGCAGTAGTCGGGGAGCAGGACATGACGGGGCGCCGCGGCATCGTGGTCGGCGCTGACGGTTCCGAAGAGTCTACCCAAGCGGTTTCCTTCGCGGCCGAAGAAGCGGACAAGGACAGCCAGGAGCTGACAGTGGTCCACGCCGTCCTCGCGCCGCCGCTCATTCAACGCGTGATGCCGGCGAGCGACGTTGCCGAGACTGTCTTGGAAGAAGAACGAATTGTCCTCGCCGAGACCGTCGCGGGTCTGGCCGAAAACTATCCCGACATGGTTGTCCATCAGGCTCTGGTGTCCAACAACGAACCGGCGGAAGCACTCCTGGACGCCGCCGCCAATGCCACACTGCTGGTGCTGGGAAGCCGTGGAAGGGGCAGCTTCAAACGCCTCCTCATGGGATCGACTGCCCACACCGTACTCAGGTCCCTGCCCTGCCCAACCGTCATTACCCGGGTGCGGCGGGTGAAACTCACAGGGTTAAACGGCTAGCCCAGTCACGGACCGCTTCCCGCTCCGATAGCTACTCAAGCGACTCCAGCTCTTCCCCTTATTGATCCAATAGGCCCGCCGATCCTCTGCCGGGCGGCGCGCCCGAAGACTGCTAGCGCAAGAAGTCCGGGTTGAAGGAGTTGAGGTCGACCTGGATTCCGCCGATGTCCTGGCCGAGTTTTTGCTGGACACCGACACGCATGTTCCCCGGCACGTTCCAGCCGCCGTATGAAACGGGCGCGGGCGAAAGAAGGTCCGGAGTCCAATGCGCGTAGTCGAAGTCATGGAAATCCCCGTCCCACAGCGGAAGATCCGAGAACTCGCTGCTGTCGCCCATTATCAAGGGCCAGTGCGTGTGAATGCCGTAGACAATGGGCCGCACGCCCATGTCCCGGACACCGTCAACCATGTTCCTGGTAATGGGCGGTTCGCCTAGCTCGACGTCCAGTGCAAAGAACTCCAGCTGCTCGCGGTACGGACCGGTGGCCTCTATGCCGCCCTCCCAGCATTCCGGGTTGCGGGTGTAGACGGCAATCCTGAGTCCGGCGTCCAGCGCCATCTTGAGCTGCGTTTGTGTCCGGTCCCATGGAGTGCAGGTCCCCCACGCGGTTGAATGCATCACGTACAGCCGGAAGCCCGCGTTGTAGGCACTGACGAACCAGCCCGGGTCGGTGATGGTGGCGGTGGTGTCCAGGACTTTCACCGACGGTTCCGCCGAATGCGCCGCGGGGGCATCGAGGGCGCCGGCCACGGCCAGGAGCGAGGCCAACACCACTGTCAGTATCTTCCTCTTTTTCATCGGGTCTCCCGGATGGTCCTCTCGCACAGTGTAGGACTCCCGGGTCTGAAGAGGAATAGCCCGCCGTTTGGCGGGAGTCGAGGCCCGCGCCAGCCTGCCGCACAGCTACATTAGGTTCAACTGGAGACCGCCGCGCGCGGCGCGCTTCCACGGTTGCGGAACCACATTGCAGCGGGCCCAAGGGGCCTTGTACTCCTTCACAATCCGAAGCGTCACAATCATGAACCCTCGGACGAACATTGCCAACAGCAATTTGCCCGTCCCACCCGCATCCTAGGAATTAGCCGGTTCGAAGCAGTGTAGTTTCCAAAGACTGGTGCTCCTCGCCCGCTTCCATGAGCAGCTGATGAAAGCTACTTCGAAGGCGCTGAATGCCGGCGTCGTCCAAGTCCCGGACTCCGTGGATGACCAGCGGTTCCTGCCAGTCCATCCCGAGTCGCCGTGCTGTGGCTTTTAGCGGGACAAGCATTGCTTCGTACTCCCAGCCGTGGAGGCCGTTGGGACCGTACCCGTCGAAGGCGCCGCCGGTCGTGGTGACAACGCGGAGCGTCTTACCGGCCAGGGCTCCTGGAGTGCCGGTCCCGTAGGCCCAACCGCGGGTCAGGACCTCGTCCAGCCAGCGTTTGAGAATCGACGGCATGGCGTACCAATAGGTGGGGTATTGCAGCACGATGTGGGCAGCCCCCGCGATCGCGTCCTGTTCGGCTTGGATATCAATGGAGCCCGTCCCATACAGCTCGGAAAGGACGCGGATGTGAACATCCTGAATGGACTTTGACTCCTCGAGTAATGCGGCGTTGATGCGAGAACTGCGGAGGTCCGGGTGGCCGACGATAAGTACCGTCTTCATGCTGTGCTCCAACGACTCACTCACTTTTCCTGCACAGGTGCTTTCTGTGCCAGTTCCGGTCGAGTAACCGGGTGACCGTCGATGGACTCGTAAAGGCTCTTGGAGCGGGCAAGGCCGTCCATCAGGCTGGCCGGTCCCCTGAAAGGCAGACCACCGATGTGCCAACCGTCTGTGTGCAGTTCCTCAATGAGGACCCAGACCACCTCGCGGAAAGCTTCAGATCCTTCGAACTTCACCATGACGTCCGTGAGCGCTGCGGCCATCCGGTGCTTTTCATCTTCCGTGAAGACGCCGTCGACGAGCTTGACATTTACGAACGGCATTGCGTTCTCCTCTTTGTAGGTGCTCCGGATTGCCCGGATATACCAAGCTTTGACCACGGGCGGCGTCGGCGGACCCGCGAATGCCGTCAATCACCCCACAGATACCGTCAGGGTGTGTCGGAGGCAGGCAGCGAGGTCCAGGGAACCGTCAGGGCCGGCACAGGAGGCGTTCCAGATAGAGCGAGGGACTCATTCCGATCTTCTGCGTGAAGACCCGCCTCATCGTCTCAGCACTTCCAAATCCGCTTGCGGCTGCCGCAGCGGCGACGGTGGTTCCCCTCTGGAGCATTGCCTGGGCCGCTTCGATCCGAACCGTTTCGACGTATCGACCAGGGCTGGTGTTGGTTCCCTCTTGAAAGAGCCGCGCAAGGCTACTGGCGCTGAGATTCGTCATGGCAGCCATGGCGTCAATCGAGTAATCCGCGCCGGGATCGGCCGTAATGCGGTCCAACAGCTTTCTGAGGACGTGGTCCCGCGGAACGCCCACCCGGACGGCGACAGAGTGCTGGGATTGCCCTCCCGGCCGTTGATTGAAAATGACCATTTGACGGACCACGGCCCGGGCAACGTCAGGTCCGTAGTCCTCCTCGACCATGAACAACGCCAGATCCACCCCGGAACTGATGCCCGCCGAGGTGATGATCGAACCGTCCTGCACGAACAACGCATCAGGCACGACATGCACCAGCGGATATGACCTCCTGAACCGTTCGACCTGGGTCCAATGAGTGGTCGCGTTCCGGTAGTTCAGCAAGCCCCCGTGTGCCAGGAGAAACGCACCGGTACAGACGGAAGCGATCCGCCCGGCGTCATTCGTTAGATGGGAAACCGCCTCGACGAGTCCCTCCTCGAAAGGCTTGGACACCATCCCGTAGGCACCCGGAACGATCACGGTGTCCAAGACGCCCGTCTCTCCGGCTGCGGCCTCAGCGGTCAAATAGTGTCCGTTGGAAGCACGCTTGGCACGGCCATCGCTGGAAACCAAGACAGTGTCGTAGCGGGCCCCAAAAGCATTCGCATGATGAAACACATCAGCAGGCCCGGCAACATCGATCATTGTCACGCTGTCATGGATCAAGAACCCGATAGCCCGACTTCGATCACTCACTTCTCACCCTGGTCTTTCCAAAATGTCGTGCGCAGCTCCGATCCGCCTCTTGCGCGTCAAAGCCGCGGAACTGTACGCCGACGGAAACTTTGTTGTTTAGATACTCAAATTATTTCCGTTTTGGTTTCTATGGATTCAATGATTGCTTCGGGGCCGGTTCTTAAATTGTAGGTCTCAAAACCACTGGATTAGCAGCGGATGCGGAACCCCCGTTTCCTTGAGAAATCGATGCTTCCGGAAGGTCACAAGCGATTACTCAGAAAGCTGGTCCCGCCTGGGCACGGCCACGCCGAGACCAATCCTGGTGCATGTCGGCCGCTAATTGCCTTCTCCGCCCTGCTGTTCTTCTCGCGGAAACGCCGGTCGTGTCGCGGGAGGGGACGTGGCGGGGAGCAGTGGTTCTTCTCCCCGCCACGTTGGCACCGGAACCGGTCCTGCGCCCGACTGTCGGGTTACCTGTTGCGATGGATTACAGGGCCGGTGCCCGGTGCGGCTTGGTGGAGGACCCGCGATTCTTGGTTTTTGGAGCTCCGACGGGTCCTTGATGTGTGCATAGCATTGGCGGCTCGTCGACGAATCCATGCCAGCTAAAGGCTGGTGGGCCTCGCGGGTGTGATCAGGTTTGGATCCCGCCTGGCTGGGCGTACCCTCAGTGTGCCAGCACGGGTTCGCTGAGCTGGAGCTTTTCCGCCTCGGTCTGCACGAAGCCTGCCTGGAGCTCGGCACGGAGTTTGTCGGTGTCGAGTGCGTGCTGCCACTTGGCGATGGCGACGCAGGAGACGATGTTGGCGACCGTGCTGGTGAGGGCGCGGGCTTCGCTCATGAAGCGGTCGATGCCGACGATGAGTGCCACGCCGGCAACGGGCAGCGTGGGCATGACCGTCAGAGTGGCGACGAGGGCGACGAAGCCGCTGCCTGTCACGCCCGCGGCACCCTTGGAGGTCAGGAGCATCATTCCGAGCATGAGGAGGATCTGGTCCCAGCCCAGGTGGATGTCGCAGGCCTGGGCGATGAACATCGAGGAGAGCGTGAGATAGACCGCCGTGCCGGTGAGGTTGAAGGAGTAGCCTGTCGGGACGACGAGCCCGACCACACCGCGGTCGCAGCCGAGGCGCTCGAGCTTGGAGAGCAGGCGCGGAAGGACGGGTTCGCTCGAGGACGTGGCGAGGACGATCAGGAACTCGTCGCGGAAGTAGCGCAGAATCCGCCAGAGACTGAAACCGGTGAGCTTCGCCAGGATTCCGAGGACGACGACCACGAAGACGATGCACGCGGCGTAGAAGGCGAGGATCAGCATCCCGAGGTTGCCGATGGAATGGGCTCCGTACTTGCCGACCGTGAACGCCATGGCCCCGAACGCCCCGATGGGAGCGACCTTCATGAGGAAGCCGAACACGACGAACAGCAGCTTGTTGAAGCTGTTGACAACGTTGAGGGCCAGCTGGCCGGGTGCGCCGAGCCTGCTGAAGGCGAAGCCGCAAAGCAGTGCGATCACGAGCACGGGCAGGACCTCACCGTCGGCGAAGGCCCCGACGAAGCTGCTGGGGATGATGCTCATGACGAAGTCCACGGGGTTGCCGCTGGGCAGCTGGCTTGTGTACTTCGAGGCAACAGAGGTATCGAGGTGGGCTGGGTTGATGTGCATGCCCGCTCCCGGCTGGAAGAGCATGACCGCGCCCAGGCCGATGGCCAGGGCCACCGCCGTGAGCGCGTAGAACAAGCCCAGCGACCGCAGCAGGGTTGGGCCGACCTTCTTGGTGTCCGTCAGCGAGGTGATGCCGCTGACGATGGTGCAGAACACGATCGGCGCGATCATGAACTTCACGAGCTTCACGAAGCCGTCGCCGAGCGGCTTGAGGGAGGACCCGAGGTCCGGCCACAGCGCGCCCACGAGGATGCCGAGCCCGACGCCGATGAGTACCTGGACATACAAATGTCCGAGGATGGATTTGATCTTCATTGAACAACTTCCTGGGTGAGTGCCCCACCTAATGATGGCAGGGGCGGAATAAAGGGGCTAGGCCGTCAGGGCCACAGGCTGCGCGACGTCGATATCGGCGACGGCGAGATGGCGGGCCGCCCTGTGGAGGGCTACTTCGCTGACGTCCCCGTCGTCGTCCGTGACAACCTCGGTGGTGATGACACCGGCAGGTGTTCCGAGGCGCAGAAGCCTGCGCCCTTGGTGAGTTTCGAACGCCGGGGGCAGCACCTTCGCCACCACCGATCCCGGCAGGGCGGCTGCGAGGGAGACTGCAACGGCGGATGTCAGGCCGATGGCGGGGTGGGGTGCGAGCATCGAGAGCATGCGCACCCGCAGATCATGGGTATCGGCCGCGATCCTCGTTCCGTCGGCCGCAATGTAGTCACCGGGCGCTGCGACGACACCGACTTTCGGCACGGCATTCTGCGGAGGATCTTCAGGCTTCCTCAACCCCATCATCAGGCCTGCCGACGCCCGGGCTGCCACAAGCCTGGGCAGGTGCTCGGACAGGTTGCCGGTCATCACGGACAGATCGATGCCTGCCTCGTCCGCCGGAATCAGCACCGCAGGTGCCCCGGCGTCAATGAGAGTCGCCGTAAGAGTGGACCCAGCGGCCACGATCTGGTCTGCAGCGCTCCCCGTTGGAAGGACGGCTCCCGTGGTCCGCCCCCACGGGGCGTGGAACGAGAGGCTCACGGGAACACCCAGTGCCCTGCTGCCAGGAACACTGGCCAGGCCCGACGCCGGGATGCGGCCGCCGGGGGTCGCGACGGTGCCGCTCAGCACGGCTCCGGTGTTGAGGTTGCGCATCCTGACCCGGGTTGATCCCGACTGGGGAGTAACGATGCCCGACTGGACGGCGTACAGAGCGATCGCGGTGGCGCAGTTGCCGCAATTGGAACCAAGTTCCACCGTCGGGTTCCCGATCCCGACTTGGGCAAAGAGGTAGTCCAGGTCCGCCGGCCCGTCGGGAGTCGCCCGAACGACGGCCGCTTTCGACGTTGTCGAGGTGCCGCCGCCGACGCCGTCGAGCTGGCGGGGATCCGCTGCACCGAAAGCATCTGCCAGGAGGCTGCGGATCTGTTCGCGGCTCCCGGCGTGGAGGGCTACATCTTCGGCGTCGAAAAGCCAGCACTTGCTCGTGCCGCCCCGGTACCAGTGACCGCGGAGTTGCATGGTCCTCTTCCTTTACATGTCGTTCGTGTTGCACCTCACGGCGCCTGCTCCTTCTACGATCCACGCCACGAGAGTTGAGCACAATCACAGGATTCTCGACCACCATTCACTTTTGCTAAACTCAATGCATGGCCGACCTTGACCTGCACCGACTCCACCTGCTCCGCGAGGTGAGCCGTTCCGGCTCCCTGACGTCCGCCGCGACGGCCCTGTCCTTTACGACCTCAGCCGTCTCCCAGCAGATCGCCAAGCTTGAACACGAAGTGGGCGTCGCGCTGATCGACCGCCATCCACGGGGCGTCGTGCTCACCGATGCCGGTCAGGCGCTCCTCCGCTACGCGGAAGAAATCGACCGGACAATCGAAGCCGCCCGGGCCGAGATGGGCGAGTTCGCGGGGCTGAGGCGAGGCCAGCTGCACATGGGGACGTTCCCCACCGTCGGCGCCTCCCTCATGCCCGACGTCGTGCTCGCCTTCCGGGCCCGCCACCCTGACGTTGCGGTCACGGTGGTTAGTGCCCGTCGCGACGGCCTCCTCGAACGGCTGCGGCGCAGGGACATCGAACTAACGCTGCTCTGGGACTACCCGTGGGAGCGCATCGAGGACGAGGACCTGAACCTCGTCCCGCTCATGAAGGACCCCACCATGCTGCTCGTTCCAAGGGACCACCCCGTCGCCGCACTCCGCTCGGTTCGGATCGACGCGCTCAGCGACCAGCAATGGATCGTCCGCGACGAACACCCCGTGGCCGACGTCCTCCGGCGGGTCTGCCGCGACGCCGGCTTCGAACCGGCCATCGCCTTCGCAGCCAACGACTACCAGGAAACCCAAGGCATGGTCGCCGCCGGTATCGGCATCGCCCTGGCCCCGCGGCTCGCCCTGAGTGCACTCCGCCCCGACATCATCGCCGTTCCGCTCAACGGTTCACCGACCCGGCGGATCCTCCTCGCCCACCTCGCGAACCGCAGGCTCAGCCCGGCCGGACATCAGGCCGCGTCGGTGTTCCTGTCAACGGCGAAACGTTTGCAAGCCCCCGCACTCGCAGCGGGCAACCCTAGTTCGTGAGTCCCGTGCATCCATAACGCGCAGGTTCTCGCTCCCTGAGCCACCAAACTGAAAGCGTGCATCTGGCAGTTGGCCGGGCTAAGCCGAGATGACCGCCGCCTGGCGCCGTTGGAAGCCGGCTTCACCCCCGGTTCGATCAATAGACACCGGTGCCGCCCTGGTATAGCGGCCAAGGACCGCAATGGGACGCCAGGGAATCGATCCGGATCAGCGGAGACCCGCGGGGAGCGCTATGGGACGTAGGACAGGAAACCGAGGTAGATCGGTATGTCCGCGCCCGCGTGGAAAAGGGTAGAGGGAATGATGCTGCCCGAGCTGCGGGTGAGATAGCCGCCGATCAGGCCGAGTGGGAAGGCGAACAACACGATGAAGACGAGGCCGGAGGCCGTGTAGGTGACGCCTACGTGCCAGGACGCGAAGACTGCCGCCTGGATAGTCGTCGCCAGGTAGGGACCGAAGGCGATGTTCAGCCTGGACATCAGTAGTCCGCGGAACGTCAGCTCTTCCAGGAACCCGTTGGCGGCCGCCGCGACAAAGAGTGCAGGCGTCAGGCTGAGGTAACGGCCAAAATCGACGGCGCCGTGCACAGGCATGAAACGCGAGTGCGACAGCACTCCGAACGTGAGTACGTAGAAGGCGATGAGAGCGGCGATTCCGATCACGTAAGCCCTTCCGAACCGCCCCCAGCGGACGTAGACCGAGGCCAGCGAGCTCCTTGAGATCCAGACCACAAGTAGGACAGCGACGACGGTGAGCATCAGTTCGTCGAGCTCGATGATCACCGTAGCGGGAACCGTCGATGCCAGCGGGTTCCCGGCGACCGGGGGGCTGTGGAGAACCTGGCTTGCAAGGAAGCCCGGAACGTAGCGGTCAGCCAGGATGAACAGGGACATGCCGAAGAATGCCAGGGGTATCTCCCAGTACCTGTGCACAGCGGCATTTCGCCTCGCCAGCAGGGCGATGGCAAGCAAAGCGCCGGTGACGGCCAGACCGCAGACGAGCCGGGTGGCCTCATCCGGGACGTATCCGACCGAGACCGGCAGGAAACCGGCCACGACGCACGCGACTGCGAAGATCGCCTTCTGGCCCGGCATCAGCGGCCCACCCGTCGAGTCAAGCGCGCGTGCCGCTGAGGGCGATGACTCCATGTCCCCTCCTTGCCTCTTCCATTTCCGGCCACCGGGCTGCGACGGTCATGGCCTACCACTTCCGGTTGGAAGGGCGGACTATGGTTTCGTCAACATTGAGCCCCTTTGCCCGGGCCCAGATCACCGCGTTCTGGGCGGCGAACGTCACTGCCAGGGCCAGGAGCAGTTCGCCCACCACGAAACCCTGAGAGTGGTTGGCCGCGTAACCGAGGAACGCGAATGGCAACCGGATCACAATGAGCACCGCCCAGGTCACCAGGGTCATTGCCGTGCCCTTGACCATCACCCGGCCGGCATCGGGCCAAACCCGGAACGTCGTCCCCCGCCACAGACCGGCGCCCAATCCAATGACGAGGCCGACAACAAGGAGGACTACCCGGCCCCGGTCTGCAGCGAGCGACTGGCGGGCCAGCTGTTGGAGTCCGAAGAGGCCAAGGACCGCCGGCAGCAACACGAGCGGGCGAACCCTGAGCGGTTGCGCCATCATCTGCCGATAGAGGACAAAAGCGATGAGAGCCAGGTAAACCACGACATTCACCGCGAGGCCGACAAACTGGTCCGGGGGCATCCGCTCTCACCTCCAGGAGCGTATTACTTACCGTAAGTAGTACGATACCTCCATGCAGGACCCTGTCAAGACCCCGCGAAAACGGCGACCGCGCGGCTCCCTCACCCGGGAGCAGGTGGTCGAAGCCGCGCTGACACTGGCCGACGAGGAAGGTCTCGAGGCGCTCACCATGCCGATGCTGGCCCGCCGCCTCAACTGCGGAGTGATGACCACCTACGGCTATGTGAACGGCAAGGAAGATCTGCTCGATGCCATCGCCCAACGGGGTCTGCGAGACCTCCACCTCCCCCACCCGCTCCCCGATGACGTCGGGGCGATCCTGCATGCCTGGGGACGGGCACTACGCCTGAACCTGATCGAGCACCCGAGCCTACCGATGATCTTCCTCTCCCGGGCGGTGATCGGGCCCGGCTTCCTCCACGGGCTCGAGGCCCTCCTCGGACCGCTGGCCAGGGCCGGGATGCCCCCGGTGCAAGGCGTCCACGCGGTTTACGCCGTCCTCACCTATGCCACAGGTTTTGTGGCCTGGGAAATACCGCGCACACACCGGCAGCAACAAGCGACGTACGCGGCGAGTTGGCGGCGGGAAGTTGCCAAACTGCCTCCAGCCGAGGTTCCATTTCTCGCCGGCATCCTCGATGAGCTCCCAGAGGTCGCCGGCAAGAAGCAGTTCGAGCTCGGGCTGGCCGCCCTGACCGCCGGGCTTGCAATCACCCCCGGCAAGTGACCCCGGCCGCGCCACCCGCCATCTTTGCCTCGGGCCGGTCGCGGCGGCTCAGGCCATTTCATCGAATTCCCTCGATCATGGGGGCTCTTTCGCACTCGTCTTCACCCAGACCGGGGCCGGGCGGTGTCCCGGGTAGCGTTCGCGGACCTGAGTTCCGCCTCGAGGCGCCGGTTGTCGGCTTCGAGGACCAGGACCATCCGGACGCCAGCAAGGTTCAGCCCCAGCTCCAGCAGCTCACCAATCCGCCGCAATGTCACGAGATCGTTCTCGCTGTACTGACGGGTCCCGCCCAGGGTCCTGCCCGGTTCCAACAAGCCTTTGCGTTCATAGAGGCGCAGGTTCTGTTGCCCCGTTCCCACCAGCTCGGCGGCAACGGAAATCGCATACACGCCCCTCCCCCGATCGTCGGTCTGTCCCATCGGGCACCTCCAAAATCCGTCGAAAATCAGGCTTGCCCCGACCCCTGCGCAGTGCTATAAGAAATATATACCAGCCACCATAGATCGGCTGGGTTGACAACAAAAAAGCTGCGATCTGCAAGGAGTGACACACCATGCTGATG